>NZ_LPMU01000043.1:0-3102 GCF_001534535.1 Burkholderia sp. MSMB1459WGS | reverse complement strand
GTGGAAGACACGGTGACGCAGGTGATCGAGCAGCAGATGAGCGGTCTCGACAACTTCCTGTACATGTCGTCGACGAGCGACGATTCGGGCAACGCGACGATCACGCTGACCTTTTCGCCGGGCACGAATCCGGACGTCGCCCAGGTGCAGGTGCAGAACAAGCTGTCGCTCGCGACGCCGAACCTGCCGCAGGTCGTGCAGCAGCTCGGCATGCAGGTCACGAAGTCGAGCAGCAACTGGCTGATGTGGTTCGCATTCAACTCCGAGGACGGCCGGATGTCGAAGGAGGACCTGACGAACTACGTGGCGTCGCACGTGCTCGATCCGCTGAGCCGCGTCAACGGCGTCGGCCAGACGCTGCTGCTCGGTTCGCAGTTCTCGATGCGGATCTGGCTCGACCCCGTCAAGCTGACCAACTACAGCCTCACGCCGACCGACGTGACGGCCGCGATCACGCAGCAGAACGTGCAGATCGCGGGCGGCCAGATCGGCGGCACGCCGGCGAAGCCGGGTACCGTGCTGCAGGCGACGATCACCGAATCGACGCTGTTGCGCACGCCCGAGCAGTTCGGCAACATCCTGCTGAAGGTCAACCAGGACGGCTCGCAGGTTCGCCTGAAGGACGTCGGCCGCGCGGCGCTGGGTTCGGAGAACTACACGTTCGACACGAAATACATGGGGCAGCCGACGGCCGGCCTCGGCATCCAGCTCGCGACCGGCGCGAACGCGCTCGCGACCGCGACCGCGCTGCGGGCCAAGATCGACGAGCTGTCGAAGTACTTCCCGCATGGTCTCGTCGTGCACTACCCGTACGACACGACGCCGTTCGTGCGCCTGTCGATCGAGGAGGTGGTCAAGACGCTGATCGAGGGCATCGTGCTCGTGTTCCTCGTGATGTATCTGTTCCTGCAGAACCTGCGGGCGACGATCATCCCGACGATCGCGGTGCCGGTCGTGCTGCTCGGCACATTCGCGATCATGGGCCTCGTTGGTTTCTCGATCAACACGCTGTCGATGTTCGGCCTCGTGCTCGCGATCGGCCTGCTGGTCGACGACGCGATCGTGGTAGTCGAGAACGTCGAGCGCGTGATGGCCGAGGAGGGTCTGTCGCCGAAGGAGGCGACCCGCAAGGCGATGAGCCAGATCACCGGCGCGCTCGTCGGCGTGGCGCTCGTGCTGTCGGCGGTGTTCGTGCCGGTGGCGTTCTCCGGCGGCTCGGTCGGCGCGATCTATCGCCAGTTCTCGCTGACGATCGTGTCGGCGATGGTGCTGTCGGTGCTGGTCGCGTTGATTCTGACGCCGGCACTGTGCGCGACGATCCTGAAGCCGGTCGAAAAGGGGCATCACGAAGAGAAGAAGGGTTTCTTCGGGTGGTTCAACCGGACCTTCGATCGCAGCCGCGATCGCTACACGGGCGGCGTGAATCATGTGATCCGGCGCTCGGGCCGCTGGCTCGTGATCTACCTCGCCGTGTTCATCGCGGTCGGCGTGATGTTCGTGCGCCTGCCGAAGTCGTTCCTGCCCGACGAGGACCAGGGCTACATGTTCATGATCGTGCAGACTCCGTCCGGCTCCACGCAGGAAACGACCGGCAAGACGCTCGACAACATCAACACGTACCTGACGACCGCCGAGAAGGACGTGGTCGACTCGGTATTCACGGTCAACGGCTTCAGCTTCGCGGGCCGCGGCCAGAACGCGGGCCTCGTGTTCGTGAAGCTGAAGCCGTACGAGCATCGCCAGCGTTCGGACCAGAAGGTGCAGGCGCTGATCGGCCGGACCTTCGCGCACTACTCGCAGTACAAGGACGCGATGGTGATTCCGTTCAACCCGCCGTCGATTCCCGAACTCGGCACCGCCGCCGGCTTCGACTTCGAGCTGACGGACAACGCCGGTCTCGGCCACGATGCGCTGATGGCCGCGCGCGGGCAGTTGCTCGGGATGGCCGCGAAGGATCCGGCGCTCGCGCTGGTGCGCCCGAACGGCCTGAACGATACGCCGCAGTACAAGGTCGACATCGATCGCGAGAAGGCGAACGCGCTCGGTGTGACGGCCGCGGCGATCGACCAGACGTTCTCGATTGCGTGGGCGTCGCAGTACGTGAACAACTTCCTCGACACCGACGGCCGGATCAAGAAGGTGTACGTGCAGGCCGACGCGCCGTTCCGGATGACGCCGGAAGACATGAACATCTGGTACGTGCGCAACAGCGCGGGCGGAATGGTGCCGTTCAGCGCGTTCTCGACCGGCCACTGGATCTACGGGTCGCCGAAGCTCGAGCGCTACAACGGCGTGTCGTCGATCGAGATCCAGGGGCAGGCCGCGGAAGGCAAGTCGACCGGCCAGGCGATGGCCGCGATGGAAGCGCTCGCGAACAAGCTGCCGGAAGGCATCGGCTATTCGTGGACGGGGCTGTCGTTCCAGGAAATCCAGTCCGGCTCGCAAGCGCCGATCCTGTATGCGATCTCGATCCTCGTCGTGTTCCTGTGTCTCGCGGCGCTGTATGAAAGCTGGTCGATCCCGTTCTCGGTGATCATGGTCGTGCCGCTCGGTGTGGTCGGTGCGCTGCTCGCGACGATGCTGCGCGGCCTCGAGAACGACGTGTTCTTCCAGGTCGGCCTGCTGACGACCGTGGGCCTGTCCGCGAAGAACGCGATCCTGATCGTCGAGTTCGCGCGCGAGCTTCAGGCAGGCGGGAACATGGGGCCGGTGCGTGCGGCGATCGAGGCGGCGCGCCTGCGGCTGCGACCGATCCTGATGACGTCGCTGGCGTTCATGCTGGGCGTGCTGCCGCTCGCGGTCAGCAACGGCGCGGGCTCGGCGAGCCAGCACGCGATCGGTACGGGCGTGATCGGCGGGATGATCACGGCGACGTTCCTCGCCATTTTCATGATCCCGATGTTCTTCGTGCGGGTTCGCGCGATCTTCGGCGGCGAGACGGAAAACGTCGACGACGCATGGCGTCTCGTCCAGGCCGACCTGCAGCGCGGTCGCGACGACGCACACGATTCGAAGGGGCAGTAACGATGCAAAAACACGCTTTGACTGCAATCGCAGTCGCGCTCCTTGCCACGGGGTGCACGATGGCGCCGCATTACAAGC
>NZ_LPMU01000042.1:0-908 GCF_001534535.1 Burkholderia sp. MSMB1459WGS | reverse complement strand
GACAGCGAGGTGATGGAGCTGTTAGCCGTGGACAGACCCGTCGAAGTCGAAGTCGACAGCGACGTGATCGAGCTGTTGGCCGTGGACAGGCCCGTCGAGGTCGAGGTCGACAACGACGTGATGGAGCTATTGGCCGTGGACAGGCCCGTCGAAGTCGAGGTCGACAGCGACGTGATCGAGCTATTGGCCGTGGACAGACCGGTCGAGGTCGAGGTCGACAGCGAGGTGATGGAGCTGTTAGCCGTGGACAGACCCGTCGAAGTCGAAGTCGACAGCGACGTGATCGAGCTGTTAGCCGTCGACAGGCCCGTCGAGGTCGAGGTCGACAACGACGTGATCGAGCTGTTGGCCGTGGACAGACCGGTCGAGGTCGAGGTCGACAGCGAGGTGATGGAGCTGTTAGCCGTGGACAGACCCGTCGAAGTCGAAGTCGACAGCGACGTGATCGAGCTGTTAGCCGTCGACAGGCCCGTCGAGGTCGAGGTCGACAACGACGTGATCGAGCTGTTGGCCGTCGACAGGCCCGTCGAAGTCGACGTGGACAGCGAGGTGATGGAGCTGTTAGCCGTGGACAGGCCCGTCGAGGTCGAAGTCGAGAGCGACGTGATCGAGCTGTTAGCCGTGGAGAGACCCGTCGAGGTCGAGGTCGACAACGACGTGATGGAGCTATTGGCCGTGGACAGACCGGTCGAGGTCGAGGTCGACAGCGAGGTGATGGAGCTGTTAGCCGTCGACAGACCCGTCGAAGTCGAAGTCGACAGCGACGTGATCGAGCTGTTAGCCGTCGACAGGCCCGTCGAGGTCGAGGTCGACAACGACGTGATCGAGCTGTTGGCCGTGGACAGACCGGTCGAGGTCGAGGTCGACAGCGAGGTGATGGAGCTGTTAGCCGTCGACAGACCCGTCGA
>NZ_LPMU01000041.1:0-90647 GCF_001534535.1 Burkholderia sp. MSMB1459WGS | reverse complement strand
CCGGTCGCACCGCCGACACCACCCGCTGCGCCGGCCAACGTTCCGACTGCACCGGTGGCCGAGTTGGCTACCGTGCCTACGATGCCGCCAAGACCGCTGGTCGCGCCGCCAGCACCGCCCACTGCGCCGGCCAGCGTTCCGGCTGCGCCTGTTGCCGAGTTGGCTACCGTGCCTACGATGCCGCCGAGACCGCCAGTCGTGCCGCCGGCACCGCCCAAGGCGCCAGTCACAGTTCCAACTGCACCCGTTGCCGTGTTACCGACCGTGCCCACGATGCCACCGAGACCGCCGGTCGCACCGCCAGCACCACCCAGTGCACCAGTCAGCGTTCCGACTGCCCCCGTCGCCGTATTCGCTACCGTGCCGACGACGCCACCGAGACCACCGGTCCCACCGCCGACACCACCCAAAGCACCAGTCAGCGTTCCGACTGCACCCGTCGCCGTATTCGCTACCGTACCGACAACACCGCCGAGCCCGCCGGTCGGATCACCCACTCCACCCAAGGCACCCGTCACCGTACCGACAGCGCCACTTGCCGCATTGCCCACCGTTCCGACAACGCCACCGAGACCACCGGTCCCACCGCCGACGCCACCCAGCGCGCCAGTCAGCGTTCCGACCGCACCCGTCGCCGTGTTCGCTACCGTGCCGACAACACCGCCGAGGCCACCAGTCCCGCCGCCACCGATGCCACCCAGGGCGCCGGTTACCGTACCGACCACACCACCAAGCCCGCCAGTCGGATCGCCGACACCACCCAAGGCGCCCGTTACCGTACCGATTGCGCCGCTTGCCGCGTTGGCTACCGTTCCAACGACGCCACCGAGACCACCGGTCCCGCCGCCCCCGATGCCACCCAGGGCGCCGGTTACCGTGCCAACCACGCCACCAAGCCCACCGGTCGGATCGCCCACTCCACCCAAGGCACCCGTCACCGTACCGACCGCGCCACTTGCCGCGTTGCCCACCGTTCCAACGACGCCACCGAGACCACCGGTCCCGCCGCCAACACCGCCCAAAGCACCAGTCAGCGTACCGACTGCACCCGTGGCCGTATTCGCTACCGTGCCGACAACACCGCCGAGACCACCAGTCCCGCCGCCGACACCACTCAGCGCGCCAGTCAGCGTTCCGACCGCACCCGTCGCCGTATTCGCTACCGTGCCGACAACATCGCCGAGGCCGCCAGTCCCGCCACCGATACCACCCAGTGCGCCGGTTACCGTACCGACCACACCACCAAGCCCGCCAGTCGGATCGCCGACACCACCCAAGGCGCCCGTTACCGTACCGACTGCACCGCTTGCCGCGTTGCCCACCGTTCCAACGACGCCACCGAGGCCACCAGTCCCGCCACCGATGCCACCCAAGGCGCCGGTTACCGTACCGACCACACCACCAAGCCCGCCGGTCGGATCGCCGACCCCACCCAAGGCACCCGTCACCGTACCGACCGCGCCACTTGCCGCGTTGCCCACCGTTCCAACGACGCCACCGAGACCACCAGTCCCGCCACCACCGATACCGCCCAGCGCACCCGTCACCGTTCCAACCACACCACCGAGACCACCGGTCCCACCGCCGCCGCCGACACCACCCAAAGCCCCCGTCACCGTACCGGCCACGCCTGCGACCGGCTCGAGTAATCCGCTACCGATATCGATGGTCGCGCTTCCCGTCCCCGTCCCTGCCAGCCCGATCGAGATACCGCCTGCGTTCGGACTGCCGACCGTCACCGCCCCGTTCCCCCATCCCGTCACGGTGCCGACGAGTTCCCCGGGCGCGGGGGATCCGCCTGCGACGATGAGGCCGTCGGATTTGCTGACACTTCCCTGCGGGGAAGCCAGCACCCCCGCCTGAGACACCGTGGCGGCCAGGCTGAACAAAACCCCGACCGACAAGGCGATGCCTGTCAATTTCGCGTTCATTTTCGTTTTCATGAATAACCTCATTTCGATTGGACAACCGCGGAGCAACTCGAGCGATGACGCTTGGACCCCATCGCCCGAAGGCGGCGCGAATCGTTCGCGGATTGCCCGATACGGTAAAGCGTTGAAACAGGTTTAAACAGGCCGATGCAACGGGACACCAGACATCAAGCGACGCACTTCATGAAAATTGATTCGCATCACGAAACTTATGCAATGCGAATCCGAAAAACGACCATCATCCAACCCTCGATCGACGATTGACCGCTCACGACGATACCTTCCGTCGCGAGCGGCCCCCGCCTCCCTTTAGAACTTCCACAACAGATTGCCGTACAGCGCGTGGTCGCTGATGCTGCCGCCGATCTGGCCGCTGTAGGACAACCCGAGCGACAGGTTCTTCGTGACGGCCGCGTCGACACCGACCTCGAGCACCGCGGCGTCACGCGCGACCGGCACACCGACCACGCTGAACGGCGAACCGCCGCTCGCGAACGACAGCTTCGACGCCGGCTGCGTATTGCCGAACGCGTGCCGCCAGCCGACCGTGCCGAACGCCGTGACCTTGCCCTTCGTCGTGACCGCGACGTCGGTCGAGGCCCGCACGCCGAGGGTCGAGAAGCCGAGGCCCGTCGTGTCGGAATCGCCCTGCAAGGCAGCCGCGCCGCCGTTCTCCTTGAAGCCGCCGGTGTGCAGGCTCGCGAACGCGAGCCCGACGAACGGCTCGAGCGCGACGTTGCGAATGGCCGTCGAGTAGCCGATCTCCGTGAACACCTGCGTCGCGTTCGCGTCGTAGCTCGCGGTGTCGTGATCGGAGAAGCTGCCGAACGACGGATTGCGCTCGCTATGCACGCGGTACCACGACTGCGACACGCCACCGCGCACGTTCCACGCGTTGTATCGGCCGCTGGCGTACAGCGCGATCGTCTCGCCGTTGACCTTCGCCGACTCGTTCTGGTCGGTATTGAGCTGGCTGCGCGACGCGCCGCCCGCGATACCGACGCGCCAGTGGCTGCTGACTTCCGCATCCGTACCGACGACGAAGCCGTACAGGTTGCGATCGATCGAAGCGACGCCGTCGCCGTCGAACCGGCTATGCGAACCGTACAGCCGGCCCCACACCGCGGGCTTGAACGACTTGGCCGGCGTGCAGCCGTTCTCCGCGGCCATGCGCCGGTCGAGCGCCGCCGAGTGATCGTCCGCCGACACCGGCGCCTCGCATCCGCAGAGCGCCCCGCCCGGCTGCGAACCGAGCCGCGCACGATCGAGCACCGCGTCGCGCACGTAGCGGCTATCCGACAGCAGCACGCTGCGCGTGCTCGGATACAGGTCGCCGGCCAGTTGCGTGAACGCACGGTTGGCGGTCGGCGCATCCGTCGTCAGCACCGTATCGAACAGCGGGTTGCCGGCGCCGAGCGTGCCGACCGCACCCGCCACCGCTTGCCCGTCGGGCGTCGTCGCAACCGACGAGAACGGCGTGCCGTTCGGCGCCAGCGACATCAGCACCTGCGCCGGGTTGTACGTGAGCGTCGGCGTGAGGAACGCATACGTCGAGTTCACCGCGCTGAACTGCCCTTGCACGCCCGCGCCGGCATTCACGATCGTGTAGAGCTTGCCCGGCTGGTATTGGCCGGTCGCCGCGACGACCTGCACCGACCCGCCGTTGAGCGTGGCGGAGCCGGTGACGTCGAGGCCGCCGCTCTGTTGCGGCGTGGCGCCGACCTGCAGCGTCGAGCCCGGCTGGAAGGTCGCGTTGCCCGCGACCTTCAGCGGCTGCCCGAGCTGGAGGACCGATGCGGTACCGCCGCCCGACACGACCAGGCCGCCGATCGTGCCCGTCCCGGTGACGGTCGCGCCGTTGCCGACGGTCACCGGCGAGTTGGCCAGCGAACCGGTGACCGCGAGCGTGCCGCCCGCCACGGTGGTCGGCCCGGACAGCGTGTTGGTCCCGCTCAGCACCTGCGCACCCGTGCCGGCCAGCGTCAGCGGGCCGGTACCCGACAGCGTGCCCGCGAACGAGCTGGTGCCGGCGGTATTGACCGTCAGCGGCGTCGCGCCGAGGTTCACGTTCGAACCCGTCGTGCCGGACAGCGTGCCGATCGACTGCGGTGCGGCCGAACCCGTGAGGTCCAGCGTCGCGCCGCTGCCGGCGAGAGTCACCGGGCTCGTCGGCGCAAGGCTGCCTGCGCCGGCAAGCGCGAGCATGCTGCCGCTGCCGATCGTCGTGCCGCCGGTGTACGTGTTGGCGCCGGTCAGCGTCTGCGTGCCGCCGCCCTGCACCGCGAAGCCGCCGGTACCCGCGATCGTGCCGCCGAACGAACCGCCCGTCGGGCCGGCCACGGTCAGCGTGTTGCCGCCGAGATTCACGGTCGAACCCGCCGCGCCCGACAGCGCGCTGGCCGTCTGCGGTGTCGTCGTGCCGCTGACGTCGAGCGTCGCGCCGTTGCCGGCCAGCGTCAGTGCGCTGCCGGCCGACAGGCCGCCGTTGCCGCCGACCGCCAGCGTGCTGCCGCCGCCGATCGTCGTGCCGCCCGTGTACGAGTTCGCGCCGCTCAGCGTCGTCGTCGACGGGCCGCTCACCGCCAGATTGCCGCCGCCCGAGATCGGGCCGCTCAGGCCGAGGTTGTTGGCGCCGCCCACCGTCAGCGTCGAACCCGTGCCGAGATTCACGGCGTTGCCGAGCGTCGTGCCAGGCACGCTGGTCCCGAGCGTGCCGCCGTTGCCGCCGACACTCAGCGTGCCGCTGCCGAGTGCGGTCGGCGTGCCGGCGACCAGCGTGCCGCCGCCCGTGACGCTGGTGCCGCCGGTGTACGTGTTGGCGCCGGAAAGCGTCGTCGTCGCCGGGCCGCTGAGCGCGAGCGTGCCGCTGCCGGAGATCGGGCCGCTCAGACCGAGGCTGTTCGCACCGCCCACCGTCAGCGTCGAGCCCGTACCGAGGTTCACCGCGTTGGTCAGCGTCGTACCCGGCGTGCCCGCGGCCAGCGTACCGCCTGCGCCGCCGGTGTTCAGCGCGCCGGTGCCGAGCGCCGTGTTGCTGCCCACGACCAGCGTGCCGCCGCCCGTCAGGCTCGTACCGCCCGTGTACGTGTTGTTGCCGGTCAGCGTTTCGGTGCCCGGGCCGGCCAGCGTGAGGCTGCCGCCCGTACCGGCGATCGTGCCGCCGTACGTGCTGCTGCCTGTACCGCCGAGCGTCAGGTTGTTGCCGCCGAGGTTCACCGTCGAACCCGCGACGCCCGACAGCGCGTTCGTCGTTTGCGGCGTCGTCGCCGCGCTCACGTCGAACGTTGCGCCCGCACCGGCCAGATTGATCGGGCTGCTGCCGGACAGGCTGCCGCCCGCGCCGATCGCCAGCGTGCCGCTGTTGATCGTCGTCGCGCCGGTGTACGTGTTGGTGCCCGTCAGCGTTTCGGTGCCGGTGCCCGACAACGTCAACCCGCCCGTGCCGCCGACCGTACCGCCGAACGTGCCGCTGCCCGACCCGCCGAGCGTCAGCGTATTGCCACCGAGGTTCACCGCCGAACCCGCTGCGCCGGACAGCGCGCCCGTGGTCTGCGGCGTCGTCGCGGCACTCAGGTCGAGCGTGGCCCCTGTACCCGACAGATCGACCGCGCTGCCCGCCGACAGGCTACCGCCCGCGCCGACTGCGAGCGTGCTGCCGCCGCCGATCGTCGTGTTGCCGGTGTACGTGCCGATGCCGCTGAGGGTCGTCGTCGACGGGCCGCTCACCGCGAGGTTGCCGCCGCCCGAGATCGCACCGCCGAGGCCCAGGTTGTTCGCGCCGCCGACCGTCAGCGTCGAGCCCGAACCCAGGTTGATCGCGTTGGTCAGCGTCGTGCCTGCGACGCTCGTGCCGAGCGTACCGCCTGCGCCGCTGGTGTTCAGCGCGCCCGTGCCGAGCGCCGAGCCGTTGCCGGCGAGCAGCGTGCCGCCGCCGCTCAACGTCGTGCCGCCCGTGTACGTGTTGTTGCCGGTCAGCGTTTCGGTACCGGTGCCCGCCAACGTCAGGCTGCCACCGGCCCCCGCGATCGTGCCGTCGTACGTGCCGCTGCCCGACCCGCCGAGCGTCAGGCTGTTGCCGCCGAGGTTCACCGTCGAACCCGATACGCCCGACAACGCGCCCGTCGACTGCGGCGAGGTGGCCGCGCTCAGATCGAGCGTGGCCCCGGCGCCTGCCAGATCGACCGCACTGCCCGACGACAGGCTGCCGCCCGCGCCGACTGCCAGCGTGCTGCCGTTGCCGATCGTCGTGCCGCCGGTGTACGAGCTGGCGCCGGTGAGCGTCGTCGTCGACGGGCCGCTCACCGCGAGGTTGCCGCTGCCCGAGATCGCACCGCCGAGGCCCAGGTTGTTTGCGCCGCCGACCGTCAGCGTCGAGCCTGCACCGAGGTTCACCGCGTTGCCGAGCGTCGTGCCCGCGACGCTCGTGCCGAGCGTGCCGCCTGCGCCGCTGGTGTTCAGCGCGCCCGTGCCCAGCGCCGAACCGTTGCCCGCGATCAACGTGCCGCCACCGGTCAGGCTCGTGCCGCCCGTGTACGTGTTCGTGCCGTTCAACGTTTCGGTGCCCGTGCCGCCCAGCGTCAGGCTGCCGCCTGCACCGGCAATCGTGCCGTCATACGTGCCGCTGCCCGTGCCGCCGAGCGTCAGGTTGTTGCCGCCGAGATTCACCGTCGAACCGGCCACGCCGGACAGCGTACCCGTCGTCTGCGGCGTGGTCGCGCCGCTCAGGTCGAAGGTTGCGCCCGCACCCGTCAGGCTCACCGGCGTCGTCCCCGACAGGCTGCCGCCCGCGCCGATCGCCAGCGTGCCGCTGTTGATCGTCGTCGCGCCGGTGTACGTGTTGGTGCCGGTCAGCGTTTCCGTGCCGGTGCCCGACATCGTTACGCCGCCCGTGCCGGCGATGTTGCCCGCGTAGGTGCCGCTGGCCGAGCCGCCGAGCGTCAGGTTGTTGTTGCCCAGGTTCACGGTCGAGCCCGCCACGCCCGAGATCGCGCCCGTCGATTGCGGCGACGACGCGCCGCTCAGGTCGAGCGTCGCGCCAGACGCCGTCAGGCTGACCGGGCTGCTCGACGAGAGGCTGCCGTTGCCGCTGATCGCGAGCGTGCCGCTGTTGATCGTCGTCGCGCCGGTGTACGTGTTGGTGCCCGTCAGCGTTTCGGTGCCGGTGCCCGACAGCGTCAACCCGCCCGTGCCGCCGATCACACCCGCGTACGTGCCGCTGCCCGAACCGCCGAGCGTGAGCGTATTGCCGCCCAGGTTGACGTTCGTGCCCGTGCCGCCGGACAGCGCGCCGCTCGTCTGCGGCGACGTGGCCGCGCTCAGGTCGAGCGTGGCGCCGGTGCCGGACAGGTCGATCGCGCTGCCCGACGACAGGCTGCCGCCCGCGCCGACCGCGAGCGTGCTGCCGCCGCCGATCGTCGTGCTGCCGGTGTAGGTGTTCGCGCCCGACAGCGTCGTCGTCGACGGGCCGGTCACCGCGAGGTTACCGCTGCCCGAGATCGCGCCGCCAAGGCCAAGATCGTTCGTACCCCCGACCGTCAGCGTCGAGCCGCTGCCGAGATTCACCGCGTTGCCGAGCGTCGTGCCCGGCGTGCTCGCGGCCAGCGTGCCGCCTGCACCGCTCGTGTTCAGCGCACCCGTGCCGAGCGCCGAGCCGCTGCCCGCGATCAACGTGCCGCCGCCGCTCAGGGTCGTGCCGCCCGTGTACGTGTTGTTGCCGGTCAGCGTTTCGGTACCCGTGCCCGACAGCGTCAGGCTGCCGCCCGCGCCGGCGATCGTGCCGCCGTACGTGCCGTTGCCCGTGCCGCCGAGCGTCAGGTTGTTACCGCCCAGGTTCACCGTCGAACCGGCCACGCCCGACAGCGTGCCCGTCGTCTGCGGCGTGGTCGCGCCGCTGACGTCGAACGTTGCGCCCGCACCGGCCAGGTTCACCGGGCTGCTCGCCGACAGGCTGCCGCCCGCGCCGATCGCCAGCGTGCCGCTGTTGATCGTCGTCGCGCCGGTGTACGTGTTGTTGCCCGTCAGCGTTTCCGTACCGGTACCCGACAGCGTCAACCCGCCCGTGCCGCCAACCGTACCGCCGAACGTGCCGCTGCCCGACCCGCCGAGCGTCAGCGTGTTGCCGCCGAGGTTCACAGCCGAACCCGCTGCGCCCGACAACACGCCCGTCGTCTGCGGCGTCGTCGCGGCACTCACGTCCAGCGTCGAGCCCGCACCAGCCAGATCGATCGCACTGCCCGACGACAGGCTGCCGCCCGCGCCGACCGCCAGCGTGCTGCCGCCGCCGATCGTCGTGTTGCCGGTGTACGTGCCGGCGCCGGTAAGCGTCGTCGTCGACGGGCCGGTCACCGCCAGGTTGCCGCTGCCCGAGATCGCGCCGCCGAGACCGAGATTGTTCGCACCGCCAACCGTCAGCGTCGAGCCCGAACCGAGGTTGATCGCATTGGTCAGCGTCGTGCCCGCGACGCTCGTGCCGAGCGTGCCGCCTGCGCCGCTCGTGTTCAGCGCGCCCGTGCCCAGCGCCGAGCCGCTACCCGCGATCAACGTGCCGCCGCCCGTCAGGTTCGTGCCGCCCGTGTACGTATTGTTGCCGGTGAGCGTTTCGGTGCCCGTGCCCGCCAGCGTGAGGCTGCCGCCGGCCCCCGCGATCGTGCCGTCGTACGTGCCGCTGCCCGACCCGCCGAGCGTCAGGTTGTTGCCGCCGAGGTTCACCGTCGAACCGGCCACGCCCGAGAGCGTGCCCGTCGTCTGCGGCGTAGTCGCGCCGCTGACGTCGAAGGTCGCGCCCGCGCCGGCGAGATTCACCGGGCTGCTCGCGGACAGGCTGCCGCCCGCGCCGATCGCCAGCGTGCCGCTGTTGATCGTCGTCGCCCCCGTGTACGTGTTGGTGCCGGTCAGCGTTTCCGTCCCCGTGCCGGCCATCGTCAGCCCGCCGGTGCCGCCGATCGTCCCCGCATAGCTGCCGTTGCCGGTACCGGCCAGCGTCAACGTGTTGCCGCCGAGGTTCACGTTCGTGCCCACGACGCCGGACAGCATCCCGCTCGTCTGCGGCGTGGTTGCCGCGCTGATGTCGAGCGTCGCGCCCGTGCCGGCGAGATCGAGCGCGCTGCCCGACGACAGGCTGCCGCCCGCGCCGACCGCCAGCGTGCTGCCGCCGCCGATCGTCGTGTTGCCGGTATAGGTGTTCACGCCCGTGAGCGTGGTCGTCGACGGGCCGCTGACCGACAGACCGCCGCTGCCCGAGATCCCGCCGCCCAGCCCGAGATCGTTCGCACCGCCAACCGTCAGCGTCGACCCTGCGCCGAGATTGACCGCATTGCCGAGCGTGGTGCCGCCGACGCTCGTGCCGAGCGAGCCGCCCGCACCCGTCACGTTCAGCGCGCCGGAACCCAGTGCGCTGCCGTTGCCGGCAATGAGCCCGCCGCCGGCGAGCGTGGTGCCGCCCGTGTACGTGTTCGTGCCGGTGAGCGTCGTGGTGCCCGCGCCGGTCTGCGCAAGGCCGCCGCTGCCGGAAATCGTGCCGCTCAGGCCGAGATCGTTCGCGCCGTTCAGGCCGAGCGTCGCGCCCGAGCCGAGCGTGACCGCGTTGCCGAGCGTCGTACCGCTCACGCTCGCGTTCAGCGTGCCGTTGCCGGTCACGTTCAATGCGCCGGAACCGAGCGCTGTGTTGCTGCCCACGCTCAGTCCGCCGCTGCTCAACGTCGTCCCGCCGCTGTAGGTGTTCGCACCGCCGAGCGTGGTCGTGCCCGAGCCGGACTGCACCACGCCGCCCGCGCCGGAAATCATGCCGTTCAGGCCGAAGTCGAACGCACCGCCGAGATTCAGCGTCGAACCGGCGCCCAGATCGACGGCGTTCGCCAGCAGCAGGTTCGCCGTGCTCGCGCTGAGCGTGCCGCCGCTGCCGGTGACGCCGAGTGCGCCCGTGCCGAGCGCCGTGTCGTTGCCGACCGACAGGCCGCCGGCGCTCAGCGTCGTGCCGCCCGTATAGGTGTTCGCGCCGGACAGCGTCGTCGTGCCGCTGCCGGTTTGCGCGAGACTGCCGCCGCCCGACACGATCCCGGCCAGGCCGAGGTCGTTCGTGCCGCCCAGGGTGAGCGCCGAGCCCGTGCCGAGGTTCACCGCATTGTTCAGGGTCGTGCCCGCGACGCTCGCGGCCAGCGTGCCGCCCGCGCCGCTCGTGTTCAATGCGCCGGTGCCGAGCGCCGAGCCGTTGCCCGCGATCAGCGTGCCGCCGCCGGTCAGGCTCGTGCCGCCCGTGTACGTGTTCGTGCCGTTCAACGTTTCGGTGCCCGTGCCGCCCAGCGTCAGGCTACCGCCCGTGCCGCCGATCGTGCCGTCATACGTGCCGCTGCCCGTCCCGCCCAACGTCAGGTTGTTGCCGCCCAGGTTCACCGTCGAACCGGCCACGCCCGACAGCGTGCCGGTCGTCTGCGGCGTCGTCGCGCCGCTGAGGTCGAACGTCGCGCCGGCCCCGCCCAGATTCACGGCGCCGCCCGCCGACAGGCTGCCGCCCGCGCCGATCGCCAGCGTGCCGCTGTTGATCGTCGTGCCACCGGTGTACGTGTTCGCGCCGGTCAGCGTTTCGGTCCCGGTGCCGGACAGCGTCAGCCCGCCAGCGCCGCCGATCGTGCCGCCGAAGGTGTTGTTGCCGGCTCCGCCGAGCGTCAGCGTGTTGCCGCCAAGGTTCACCGTCGCGCCCGCGACGCCGGCCAACCCGCCCGTCGCCTGCGGAGACGTGGCCGCGCTCAGGTCGAGCGTCGCGCCCGTGCCGGCCAGGTCGAACAAACTGCCGCCGGACAGGCTGCCGCCCGCGCCCACCGCGAGCGTGCTGCCGTTGCCGATCGTCGTGTTGCCGGTGTAGCTGCCCGTCCCCGTGAGCGTCGTGATCGACGGGCCGTTCACCGCGAGGTTGCCGCCGCCCGAAATCGCGCCGCCCAGGCCCAGGTTGTTCGCGCCGCCGACCGTCAGCGTCGCGCCCGCACCCAGGTTCACCGCATTGCCGAGTACCGTGCCGCCGACGCTCGTGCCGAGCGAGCCGCCCGTGCCCGTCACGTTCAGCGCGCCGGTGCCGAGTGCGCTGCCGTTGCCCGCGATCAGGCCGCCGCCGCTCAGCGTCGTGCCGCCCGTGAACGTGTTCGCACCGAGCAGCGTCGTCGTGCCGGTGCCGGTTTGCGCAAGACTGCCGTCGCCGGCAATCACGCCGCCGAGGCTCAGATCGGCCGCGCCGTTCAGGCCGAGCGTCGCGCCCGCGCCCAGGTTCACTGCGTTGCCGAGCACGGTGCCGGCGACGTTCGTCGCGAGCGTGCCGCCCGCACCGCTGACATTCAGCGCACCGGTGCCGAGCGCCGCGCCGTTGCCGGCGATCAGTCCGCCGCCGCTCAACGTCGTGCCGCCCGAGAACGTGTTCGCGCCGAGCAGCGTCGTCGTGCCGGTACCGGTTTGCGCGAGGCTGCCGCTGCCGGCGATCGTGCCGCTCAGGCCGAGATCGTTCGCGCCGTTCAGCCCCAGCGTGACGCCGGTACCGAGATTGACCGCGTTGCCGAGCGTCACGCCCGGCACGCTTGCGCCGAGCGACGCCGAGCCGTTGACGTCGAGCGCGCCGACGCCGAGCGCCGCGCCGCTGCCGACGATCAGGCTGCCGCCCGTCAGCGCCGTGCCGCCCGCGTATGTGTTGTTGCCGGTCAGCGCCTGCGAGCCGGTGCCGGACAGCGTCAGCCCGCCCGCACCGCCGATGTTGCCGGCGAAGACGCCGCTGCCGCTGCCTGCCAGCGTCAGGTTGTTCGAACCGAGATCGATCGTCGAACCCGCGACACCCGACAGCGTGCCGATCGACTGCGGCGTGGTCGCACCGGCGATGTTGAACTGCGCGCCGGCGCCCGTCAGGTTGACGGGGCTCGACGCGGCGAGGCTGCCGCCCGCGCCGATCGCGAGCGTGCCGCTGCCGATCGTGGTGCCGCCGGTAAACGTCTCGGCCGCGGTGAGCGTCGTCGTGCCCGGGCCGCTCACGGTCAGGCCGCCCGCGCCGGAAATGATCCCGCCCAGCCCGAGATCGTTCGCACCGCCAACCGTCAGTGCCGCGCCCGCGCCGAGCTGGATCGCATTGCCGAGCACCGTGCCGCCCACGGTCGTGCCGAGCGAGCCGCCCGCGCCGGTCACGTTCAGCGCCCCCGTGCCCAGCGCGGCGGCGTTGCCGGCGAGGATTCCGCCGCCGGCGAGCGTCGTGCCGCCGGTGAACGTGTTCGCGCCGGTCAGCGTCGTGATGCCCGAACCGATTTGCGCGAGGCCGCCGGTACCGGCGATCACGCCGTTCAGGCCGAGATCGTTCGCGCCGGTCAACGCGAGCGTCGCGCCCGCGCCGAGGTTCACCGCATTGCCCAGCGTCGTGCCGCTCACGCTCGCGCCGAGCGCACCGCCCGTGCCGGCGACGTTCAGTGCACCGCTGCCCAACGCCGTATTGCTGCCGGCCAGCAGCGTGCCGGCGCTCAGCGTCGTGCCGCCGCCGAAGGTGTTCGCGCCGGACAGCGTCGTCGTCCCCGTTCCGCTCAGCACGAGACCGCCGGTGCCGCCGATCGCGCCGCTCAGGCCGAGGTCGTTCGCGCCGTTCAGCGTCAGCGATGCGCCGTTCAGGTTGATGCCGTTCGCAAGCGCCGCGCCGGCGGCCAGATCGGCGCTCAGCGAACCGCCGAGACCGCTCACGTTCAACGCGCCGCCCACGCCGAGCGCCGAGTTGCCGCCGACGATCAGGCTGCCGCCGCCCGTCAGGCTCGCGCCGCCCGTGAACGTGTTCGCACCAGACAGCGTCGTGGCGCCGGTGCCGCCGAGCGCCAGGCCGCCCGCGCCCGAGATCGCGCCGCTCAGGCCGAGATCGGCCGCGCCGTTCAGGCCGAGCGTGGCGCCCGCGCCCAGGTTGACCGCATTGCCGAGCACCGTGCCGCCGACGTTCGTCGCGAGCGTGCCGCCCGTGCCGGATACGTTCAGCGCGCCCGTGCCCAATGCCGCGCCGTTGCCGGCGATCAGCCCGCCGCCGCTCAGCGTGGTGCCGCCCGAGAACGTGTTCGCGCCGAGCAGCGTCGTCGTGCCGGAACCGGATTGCGCGAGGCTGCCGCTCCCGCCGATCGCACCGCCCAGGCTCAGGTCGGCCGCGCCGTTCAGGCCCAGCGTCGCGCCCGCGCCCAGGTTGACCGCATTGCCGAGCAGCGTGCCGCCGACGTTCGTCGCGAGCGTGCCGCCCGTGCCGGATACGTTCAGCGCCCCCGTGCCCAATGCCGCGCCGTTGCCGGCGATCAGCCCGCCGCCGCTCAGTGCGGTGCCGCCCGAGAACGTGTTCGCGCCGAGCAGCGTCGTCGTGCCGGCACCCGATTGCGCCAGGCTGCCGCTTCCGCCGATCGCACCGCCCAGGCTCAGGTCGGCCGCGCCGTTCAGGCCCAGTGTGGCCCCTGCATCGAGATTCACCGCATTGCCGAGCAGCGTGCCGCCCACGTTCGTCGCCAGCGAGCCGCCCGTGCCGCTCACGTGCAGCGCCCCCGTCCCGAGTGCCGCGCCCGTGCCGGCGATGAGCCCGCCGCCGCTCAACGTCGTGCCCCCCGTAAACGTGTTCAGGCCGAGCAGCGTGGTCGTGCCCGAGCCGGTTTGCGCCAGCCCGCCGTTGCCGGCGATCACGCCGCCCAGCCCGAGATTGGCCGAGCCGTTCAGACCCAGGGTGACGCCGGTGTCGATGTTCACCGCGTTGCCGAGCACCGTGCCGCCGACGCTCGTGCCGAGCGTGCCGCCCGTGCCCGTCACGTTCAGCGCGCCGCCGCCGAGCGCCGTCGCGGTGCCGACGAGGAGCCCGCCGCCGCCCGTCAGATTCGTTCCGCCCGTGAATGAATTGGCGCCGTTCAGCGCCAGCGTGCCGGTGCCGCTCACGTTCAGCGCACCGGCGCCGCCGATCGCACCCGACAACCCGAGCCCGTTCGCGCCGTCCACCGTCAGGCCGCCCGTCAGCGTCACGTTGTTGAGCAGGTTCACGCCGGCCGCGCCGGCCTCGAGCGTGCCGCCGCCGCCGATGATCGTGCCGGTGCCCAGCGCGCCGGCGCCGTGGACGATCGCGGTGCCGCCGGTCAGCGACGCGTTCGTCGCGGTCGATGCGCCGGTGATGTCCCACGTGCCGCCCTGCACGGCGAGGTTGTTGAAATTGCCGTACGTATCGACCGCGATGGCGCCGTTCGTCGCGCCGCCGGCGGCCGTGTTCAGCTGCAGGTTGAGCGTGTTGTTGCCGCCCAGCCCGGCGTCGACGCCGAGCCCGACCGACGATCCGGTCAGCGCGTTGAACGTGTTCGACGTGCCGAGGGCCGCACCCAGCGACACGTTGCCCGTGACGGTGCCGGCGTTCGTGAACGTGTTCCCTGCGCCCGGCGTGCCGCTGGGCGCGAGCGCCACCGACCCGTTGATCGTGCCGCTGCTCGTGTTGGTGAAGTTGGTCTGTGCGCCGCCCGACGTGGTCACGACCTGCGCGGTTGGCCCCGCGCCGAAGCCGAGCAGGCCGGTCGTACCGATCATGCCGGCGTTCGTGATGTTCGTCGTGCCGCCGATGCCGTTGTTGACCGTCAAAGCCGGCCCGTTGACCAGCGAGCTCGTCGACCCCATCATCACGCCCGTGCTGGTGTTCGTGACGTTGACGGTGCTCGCCGACCCGCTATTGCCGACCACCGTGCCGTTCGACACGACGCTCAGCCCGGACAACGCGGGGTCGATCCTGCCGTTGTTGGTCAGCGTGACGCCGCTGCCCGTCAGCGACAGCGCGGTGCCGCCGAACAACGGCACCACGGAAATGGTCGCGCCGGACTGGACGGTCAGGTTCAGATTGTTCGTGCCGTTCGAATAGGACGTGCTGGCTCCGGTACAACTGACGGTCGTCGTTCCGGTGCAGGCAGCCAGGGCGTCGGCGGGGACGATCCCGGCGCCGACCAGCGCGACCAGCATGCCGGTCGGGACGAGGAGTTTCGGACGTGCTTCCGCGCGCTTTTTGTTCGAGCCCATGCGCATACGCATAATCACACCTTCCCATAAGAGAATCGACGACACCGGGCATTCACTCGGCGCATTCAAAATGCCGGGGATAAATACCGGAATGCGTTATTCGATGTTTTTTTGGAAAAACACCGCCCCTTCACCAATCCGAATTGGTTGAATGGATTAAAAACAAACAAGAACGAATCGACGAGAATTATTGAATCGGCATATTTTACTTTTAACCCCCTTCGTCACCCGGTAAATTTTCCGCTAATCAATAACAGTTGTTTTCACGACCCTGGAAACGTTGCTTCGACGAGCACAGCTCATCGAACGTCCGTCCATACAGGCCAACAACGCATCCATGCCGAACTCCTGCCCGTACGGGGCTTCCCGCCCCACAATCAAACGCTGCCCGCTCCCGTCGGATAACCGCGCGCCTGTTGCCCCGCATACCGGTTCGTCAGTGCCTGCCGCCCGATCCGCCTGTCTCCCGGCGTGATCGCGAGTCAAATATAGGCCCGAGCAGCAAACGTTTTCCATCAAACGGGTATTTTTTGGCAAAACTCAATATTCTTTCATTTGCATTAATTCATCGGCGCGCGAGATGAAAACGATTCTCTTTAAATAAACCAGGGAAATCATTAAGAAAGGCAAAAAACTGGAATTCCCCGGTGCAGACTTTTTAGCAAATCTGCTTTAATTGGTTCAGATCCGCCGCATTGCTTTCCTGTTTCGCGGACGACAACGAGGTGTCCAAGGGAGAACTTCACGATGGTGACGTTGAACATCAACAACCGGCCGGCCGAGATCGACGCCGATCCGTCGACGCCGGTGCTCTGGGTGCTGCGCGACAACCTCGGGCTGACCGGCACCAAGTTCGGATGCGGCACCGGCGACTGCGGCGCCTGCACCGTTCACGTCGACGGCCGGCCGGCCCGAAGCTGCACGCTGGCGCTGTCGGCGGTCGGCAGCGCGCGCATCACGACGTCCGAACATCTCGCCGACGATGCGGTCGGCAAGGCCGTCCTCGACGCATGGATCCGGCACGACGTCGCGCAATGCGGCTACTGCCAGAGCGGCCAGATGATGAGTGCGGCCGGCCTGCTGCGCAGCAACAAGGCGCCGACCGATGCCGACATCGATCGCGCGATGGCCGGCAACCTGTGCCGTTGCGCGACCTATCAGCGCATCCGCGCCGCGATTCACGATGCGGCTCACGCGCTTGCCTGAGCCTGCCCGGAGACTGTGACCATGCGTATCCGCACTTTCGGGCGCCCGGCAAGCGCCGACGCCTCCCGCCGCGACGCGCCGCCCGCCACCGGAGCCGATGCTCCGATGCTCGGCCGGCGCGGCTTCCTGAAGCTGACGATGGCGGCGAGCGGCTGCCTCGCGCTCGGCATCGCGCCGACGCGCGCCGCGGCGCAAGCGAGCAAGACCTCGCCGGCTTCACCGCCGCAAGCATTCCTGATCATCGCGCCGGACAACACCGTGACCGTCGCCGTCAACCGGACGGAATCCGGCCAGGGCGTCAGCACCGCGCTGCCGATGGCGCTGGCCGACGAGCTCGACGCCGACTGGCGCAACGTGCGCACCGTGCTCGCGCCGGCCGGCGAGCCGTACAAGGATCCGGTGACGGGCATCCAGATGACGGCCGGCTCGACGTCGGTCAATCACTCGTTCGCGCAATACCGCGAACTCGGCGCGTCTGCCCGCGCGATGCTCGTCGCCGCTGCCGCGCAGCGCTGGAACGTCGATCCCTCCACATGCCGGACCGCGAATGGCGTCGTGACGTCGGGCAATTACCGCGCGACCTACGGCGAGCTCGCACCGGCCGCGATGGCGATGCCGGTCCCGCAGCGGGTGCCGTTGAAGTCGCCGGATCAGTTCCGCCTGATCGGCAAGCCGACACCGCGCATCGACGCGCGCGCGATGCTCGACGGCACGCTCAAGTACGGAATGGACTGGAGCCTGCCGGACACGATGGTGGCCGTGGTCGCGCGCCCGCCGCGCTTCGGCGGCAAGGTCGCGAGCTACGACGCGGCGGCGGCCCGGGCCGTCAAGGGCGTGGTCGAGGTCGTCGAGATCCCGACCGATCGCGGCGGCACCGGCGTGGCCGTGATCGCGAACGGCTACTGGCCGGCCAAGCTCGGCCGCGATGCGCTGAAGATCACGTGGAAGGACGCCGGCTCGACCGTCACGTCCGCCGAACAAATGCAGGCGTACAAGCAGCTCGCCGGCACGCCGGGGACCGTGGTGCGCACGGCCGACGCCGGCAGCGCGCCGCCGGCGGCGACGCGGATCCAGAAGGACTACGAATTTCCGTATCTCGCGCACGCGGCGATGGAGCCGCTCAGCTGCACGGTCGACGTCGGGCCGGCAAGCTGCGCGTGCGGGATCAAGATCTGGGGCGGCTCGTCGCTGCAGACCGCCGACCGCGCGGCCGTCGCGAAGGCGCTCGGCGTCGCGCCGGAGAAAGTCCAGATATTCACGCTGACGACGGGCGGCGACTACGGCCGCCGCTCGACGCCCACGTCGGACTACGTGGTCGAAGCCGCCCGCGTGTCGTCCGCGTACCTCGCCGCCGGCCATCTCGGCCCGGTCAAGACGATCTGGTCGCGCGAGGACGATCTGCGCGGCGGCTATTACCGCCCGATGGTGCTGCATCGCGTCGACATCGGCGTCGACGGCAGCGGCGCCGTGCGCGACTGGCAGCACGTCGTCGTCGGCCAGTCGGTGCTGAAGGGCTCGCCGCTCGAGCGCACGGCGATGCTCAGGCGCGGCACCGATCCCAGCCTGACCGACGGCGTCGCGAACAGCCCTTACGGCTTCCCGATGCAGGTGTCGGTCCATCAGACCGACGCCGACGTGCCGGTCCAGTCGTGGCGTTCGGGCGGCCATACGCATACGGCGTTCGTGATGGAAACGCTGGTCGACGAGCTCGCGCACTCGGCGCGCCAGGACCCGGTCGCGTACCGGATGGCGCGGCTGACCGGCCCCGAGCACGCGCCGCATCGCCAGGCGCTCGCGCTGGCCGTCGACAAGTCCGGCTACGGCACGCGCACGCTGCCGGCCGGGCACGCATGGGGCGTCGCGATGCACGAAACCGCCGGCTCGGTCGTCGCGTACGTGACGGAGGTGTCGATCGAGGCGCAGCAGCCGCGCGTGCATCGCGTGACGGCAGGCGTGTATGCGGGCCGCATCGTCAACCCGACCGGTGCGGAAGCGCAGATCCAGGGCGGCGCGCTGTTCGGCCTCTCGACGACGAAGCCGGGCTTCGCGATCGACGTCGACCATGGCGCGGTGCGCAACGCCGGTTTCGCCGACTATCCGCCCGTGCGCATGCAGGAAGCGCCGCCGGTGGACGTCTTCTTCGTGCCGTCGGACGCGCAGCCGACCGGGTTGAGCGATGCCGGCGTGCCGCCGATCGCGCCGGCGGTGGCCAACGGTGCGTTCGTGCTGACCGGCGAACGGATGCGTGCGTTGCCGTTCGCGCCGATGCTGGTCGCATCGGCCGCCCCCGCGATGCCGGAGGCCCCTGCTGCGGCCGTCGAAGAGGATCCGTACGGCGACCTGCCGGCCGGCGGCTGCCGGATGCCGCACAAGGCCAAGCGGGCCGCGTTGAAGCCCAAGGCCGACCAAAGCCATGCAGGCGTCGGCCAGGCACCCGCCGTGCCGAAATTCCTGCGGCCGAAACGGCGCGCCGGGATTCCATGCATCGAGGATCTGAAGAAAGGCACGGTGTGACGTAGACGATCCGGTGCGCGGTCGATCCCGGCAGTGGTTTTCAGTGATGCACCGTGCGCCGGCCGCCCCGATACGGGGCGCCGCCGCTTCAACCGGTTAGCAGTAGGGGGCAGCCGCGAAGGCGGTGGACTACGGCTTGTTCCATGGCCGACCATGGGTCCGGGATACATCGACGCCGCTATGGTCGACCTGTCTCGCGGCGCCGCCCGGGGAGGAAGCCTCCATGAAGCCTGTTGCCGTGCCGGCCGCCGGATCGCCCGGGGCCGGCACGCACGATCGCGATCGATGCAGGTGAAGCCGTCGCGCCCCACCGCTCACTGCGCGATGCCGACGAACGTCGGCAGCAGCACGCGATAGACGTGAATCATCGCCGGGCCGAGCAGCACCACCATCAGCGCGGGGAAAATGCAGAAGATCAGCGGGAACAGCAGCTTCAGCGCGATCTTCGCCGCGCGTTCCTCCGCGCGCATCCGGCGCCGCGTGCGCAGCATGTCCGACAGCACGCGCAGCGATTCGCCGATGCTCGTGCCGAACCGGTCGGCCTGGATCAGCATCGCGCAGAACGATTCGATGTCCTCCACGCCGGTGCGCAGCGCGAGATTGCGCAGCGCCGTCTCCTTCGTGAAGCCGGAGCGCATCTCGAGCAGCAGCAGGTCGAGCTCGCTCGCGACCACCTCGCTGCGAAACCGCAGCTCCCCGCTCACCTTCATCAGCGCCGCGTCGAGCCCGAGCCCCGCCTCGACGCACACCGTCAGCAGGTCGAGCGCGTCCGGGAAATCCTCGAAGATCTTCTGCTGCCGCACCTTGACCCGTTGCGACAGCACGACGTTCGGGATGTAGTAGCCGATGCCGGCGAGCGCCACGAGGATCACCGACAGCAGCGCACGCTCGTCGCCGAGCGGCGTCGTGATCAGCACCAGCAGCGCCGCGCACGGCAGGCCGAGCGCGAGCATCGTCTTCGCGGTGAAATACAGCGCGGCCGCGCTCTGGTTGCGCCAGCCGGCGTTCATCAGCCGGATGCGCAGCGGCGAATTCTCCCAGCCCTCCTTGGGCACCGACAGTTTCGAGATCGGAGTGGACAGCTCGACCAGCTTCGCGACCCAGCGCGACGCCATGTCGTCGCCGTCGCCCGGGCCGGCGACGGCGCCCGCCCCGGCCCCGCCGGCCTGCTGGATCCGGCGCTGGATGCCGCGCGGCGCGAACAGCAGCATCGCGACGAGCACGCCGCCGGCCACGAAGATGAACAAGCCGCCCAGCATCACGGCCTGGACCACGCTCAGGTTTTGCATGACAGCCTCGCAACGGTTCGTTATTCGGCTCGCGCGTCAGACGCGAATGCGCACGATTCGGCGGATCCAGAACAGGCCGAACAGCATCGACACCAGCATCGTGCCGACCATCCGGATCCCGGCCGGATCCTCCCAGAGCACCGACAGGAACTCGCGGTTCAGCAGTGCCATCACCGCCGCGGTGCCGAACGGCAAGAGCCCGAGAATCCACGCCGACAGCCGCCCTTCCGCCGACAGCACGCGCACCTTGTCGAACAGCTTGAAGCGCTCGCGGATCAGCCCGGCGATGCTGTCGAGCAGCTCGGCCAGGTTGCCACCCGTCTCGCGCTGGATCAGCACCGCGATCACGAAGTAGCGCAGGTCCTGCACCGGTACGCGCGTCGCGAGATTCATCAGCGCGTCGTGCAGCGACACGCCGTAGTTGACCTCGTCGAACGTGACGCGGAATTCGCCGCCCATCGGCTCGGAAAACTCGTCGCCGACCATCCCGAGCGTGCTCGTGAAGGAATGACCGGAACGCAGCGCGCGCGCGATCATGTCGCAGATGTCCGGCAACTGCCGCTCGAGCTTGCGCATCCGACGGGCGCGACAGCGCAGCACGTACATCATCGGCACCCACCCGGCGAACAGCGCGATCGGAACTGCGGCGAGTTGCGGCAACCGCGCGAAGCTCGCCGCGAACCACGTGAGCGCCGCGAACGTTGCGCCGAGCGTGATCAGCTTCGGCAGCGTCCAGTCGAGGCCCGACTGCTGGATCACGAGATCGAGCGCGTGCACGCGCGGCAGGCGCAGCAGCAGCCGGTCGAACGGTTTCGACTCGTCGAGCATTCGCTTCTTCAGGATCGACAGCCGCTCCTGCTGGACGTTGCCGCCGGCCGACATCGCGCGGATGCGCGATTCGATCCGGCGGGCGGCGGCGCCGTGCCGCGCGTTCCACCATTGATAGATGCCTTCGATCGACAGCACGACCGCGACGAAGGTGAGAATCACGAAACCGTAAAAGATCGCATTCATGAGGCCTCCCCGGCAGCACGCGGCGCCCTGGCGTCAGTCCGTCTCGTAACGCACGGACGGGTCGTACAGCGAATCCGGCAGGTCGATGCCGAACGCCAGCAGCCGCTCGACGAACTTCGGCCGCACGCCGGTCGCGCAGAAGTGGCCGCGCACCGACCCGTCGCGGTCCACGCCCGTGCGCTTGAACGTGAAGATCTCCTGCATGTTGATGATGTCGCCTTCCATCCCGGTCAGTTCCTGGATGCTGACGATCTTGCGCTTGCCGTCCGTGAGCCGCGCCGCCTGCACGACCACCGAGATCGCCGACGCGATCTGCTGGCGCATCGTCTTCGGCGGCAGCGTCAGGCCGGATACGCTGACCATGTTCTCGAGCCGCGTCAGCGCATCGCGCGGCGTGTTCGCGTGGATCGTCGCGAGCGAGCCTTCGTGGCCTGTGTTCATCGCGTTGAGCATGTCGAGCGCTTCGGCGCCGCGCACTTCGCCGAGGATGATCCGGTCCGGGCGCATCCGCAGCGCATTGCGCACCAGCGTGCGCTGCGTGATCTCGCCCTTGCCTTCGATGTTCGGCGGCCGTGTTTCGAGCCGCAGCACGTGCGGCTGCTGCAGTTGCAGCTCGGCGGCGTCCTCGATCGTCACGATCCGCTCGTTGCGCGGAATGAAGCCGGACAGGATGTTGAGCAGCGTCGTCTTGCCGCTGCCGGTGCCGCCCGACACCAGCACGTTCACCTTCGCACGCGCCAGCGCGTCGAGCAGTTCGGCCATCGGCGGCGTCAGGCTGTGGAAGCGCACCAGGTCGTCCATCTTCAGCGGGTTGACCGCGAAGCGCCGGATGGACATCAGCGGCCCGTCGATCGCGGACGGCGGGATGATCGCGTTCACGCGCGAACCGTCCGGCAGCCGCGCGTCGACCATCGGGCTCGATTCGTCGATACGGCGGCCGACGCGCGACACGATCTTCTCGATCACCTTCATCAGGTGCGCGTCGTCGTAGAACGTCACGTCGGTCAGTTCGAGCTGCCCGCAGCGCTCGACGTAGACCTGCCGGCAGGTGTTCACGAGGATGTCCGAAATGCCGGGGTCGCGCAGCAGCGCTTCGAGCGGGCCGAAGCCGAACATCTCGTCGTACACGTCGATCGCGAGCTGCCGCCGCTCGATGTCGTTCGCGGGCAGCCGTTCCTCGTCGAGGATGCGCGCGATCAGCGCGCCGATTTCCATGCGTACCTGGTCCTGATGCAGCCGCGACAGGCGCTCGAGCTCTACGCGCTCGAGCACGGCCAGGTGAATTTGGCGGCGCAGCTTCTGGTATGCGTCGCGCACCGACGAATGGGCCGGGCCGGCCGGTTCGCTGCCCGCCGCCATCGGCTGGGCCCGGTGCAAGGACATCTGTTCGCGCAATGACATGGCGGTTCCCCGAAAGAATTACATCGACTTGAGCTTCGGCGTGGCCTTGCGGCCGAACAACCGGGACATCAACGGTTCGGTGTGCGTCGCGCTGCGTCCCGCGCGCACTTCTCCGTCGACGAGTTGCTTCGCGCACCCCTGCAACGCACGCGTGACCGCCGAGCCGCGCGCGAGCCGCGACACCGGATGGCCCTGGTTGATCGCTTCGAGCACGGTGTCGGCGTCGTCGGGAATCGTGCAGGCCGCCTGCAGGCCGAGCACTTCCTCGAGCGCGGTGCGGGTCCGCTCGCTCGCGCGCGTCGCGCGGTTCACGATCAGCCGCAACCGGTCGGTCGAATAGCCGAGCGACACGAGCATCTCCAGCAGCCGGCGGCCGGCGCGCACGTGCGGCATCGCGGGCTGCAGCACGATCTGGATCTGGTCGCTGCGATCGAGCGCGACCATCGACAGCGGGTTGATGCCGACGCCGACGTCGAAGATCACGAAGTCGTAGCGCGGCGCGGCGACGCCGAGTATCCATTCGAGCGCGTCCTCGCGCACCTCGGCGGCCTTGAACGGGTCGCCGGCGCCGGCCAGCACGTGGAAATTCTCCGTCACGTGCGCGACGCTCGCGTCGAGAAACGCGCTGTCGAGCCGCTCAATCTGCGCGCACAGCTGCGGCAGCGTCGACGGCGGGGTTTCGTCGCTGACGATGAATGCCGCGTCGGCGAACTGCTGGTTCACGTCGATCAGCAGCACGCGGCGCTTGAAGCCCTCGGCGATCTCGAACGCGACGTTGCCGGCCGCGAAACTCGTACCGGCCCCGCCCTTGCACGACATGAACGACACGATCCGCGTGTCGTCGGTATCGCGCCGCGTGCTTTGCGCGGCCGCCCGTTCGAGCGCGTTGCCGAGCGCCTGCAAATCGAGCGGCCACTGCAGCACGTCGCGCGCGCCGGCGCGCATCGCGTCGAGCAGCACGTGCGGCGATGCGTCGGCCGTCACGAGGATGCAGGTCAGGCTCGCGTGCGCGCGGCAGATGCGCTCGATCGCCGACAGCTCGAACGGATCGAGCGACGTGCCGTCGATCAGCAGGACGTCGAACGCGTCGAGCCCGTCGGTGCGATGTTCGATCTGCGACGGGCGGCCGGCGGCGCGCGTCGTGCGATAGCGTCCGCTGTCGGCCACGAGACGCGCGAGCTGCGAAAGCCGCGCGGTATCGTCGGAAGCTACGAGGATATTGATCATGTCGTGTGCCTCGTGTGTTCGATCAGTTGCAGGCGGAGCCGCCCGTCGCGGAGCTCAGGCTTTCGCGCGGCAGCGTCGTCGTGAACGGCGGCATCCTGACCGTGACGTTCACGAACGGAATCATGGTCTTGACGGTGACGTTCGTGACGCTCACCGTGACGAACGAGCACGTGTTGATGTCGCAACTCGAAGGCGTGTAGTTGACCGACACGTTCGCGTCCGACAGCAGCGGCAGCAGCGATCGCACGCGCTTCACGATGCCCGCGGCGTTCACGTCGCAGACCACCGCCGTGCGTGCGCCGAGGCGCACGGCTTCGCTCGCGGTGTTCCAGTAGAACAGCACGCGGCCGAATTCGAAGATGCCGATCAGCAGCATGATCAGCACCATCGCGATGAGGGCGAATTCGACGATCGCCGCGCCGCGCTGCGCGCGCCGGCGTGACCGCGGAAACCGGCGCGCGTTCATGACACTTGCCTCATCACGGTGACGATGTTGCCGAAGGTGATCGACGGCAGAGCCGGATACGCGGGAATCGGCTGATACTTGTAGCCGCTGATCTTCACTTCGACGACGTTGATCGCGCCCGCCGCCGCGCCGCTCGACGAATTGTTGTTGTCCGCGTCGTAGGTCGGCAGGTTCGCGAACTGCGACGGGTCGGACCCGTCGCCGCAGCCGGTCGTGCGCTGGGCGTCGCAGATCGTGACCATCGACGTCGTGAGCCCCGGCACCAGCTCGGTGCCCGACGAGCCGCACGTCGTGCTGCCGTACACGACCAGGCACTGCGCCTGCGACACCGGATACGCGCTGTCGGTCGGCAACCAGACCGACAGGTAGCGCGCCGCGTCGCGGGTCGCCTTGGTCAGCGTCTCGTACTGGTAGATCGCCCGGCCGAACTCGGCCACGCCGGTCGCCAGCAGGATCATCGGCATCAGCACGAGCGCGAACTCGACGGCGACGGCGCCGCGGGTGCGCGAACGACGAATCGGCAGCTTCTTCATGATCGTCTCTCCGCTATTGAACGAGCATCGGCACCTGGGTGCCCGACGCGCTGCCGCTGCCCGGCAAGCCGTGCGTCGCGCACGGGTTGTTGCCGGAAACCGACGAGCCGAGGTATTCGAGGTGCGCGACGACCGGGCCGCTGCCGGCGCTGAACGGGAGCGGATCGAGCATCAGCACGCAATCCCATTGCGTGACGTGGACCTTGCCGCTGCTGCCCTTCAGCGTCGAACAGTCGCCTTCCGGTGCGAGCGCGAGGCGCCGGTCGCTGCCGTACGTCGTGTAGTTGCTCGCCGTCGCCGTGCCGTTGGTCGCGATGCCGCTGCCCGACGGCGGTGCACCGTCGCCCTGGTAAGGCTTGAAGCTCGCGCGGTCGGCCACGAACTGCGTGTACGCGTCACCCTTGATGCCTGCCGTTCCGGGCGGCCCATAGTTCGGCCCGACATACGCGTAGCCGGTGAAGTCGGGCTGGCCGCTCGAGCCGTTCGCGCCGTTCGTATAGATGCCGAAGCGCGTATTCCACGCACGCTGCGCCGCCGACTTCAGGCCGGTGGTGCTCAGGTCCGGCGGGCTCGTGATGTTGCAGGTATTGCCCGACAGCTCGCTCGCGAGCGTCGTCTCGTTCGTCGAACCGTCGAGCGCCGCCCAGCCGAAATTGCCGGGCCCGTAGGTCGACGACGACCCGGACGGCGACGAGATCCAGTCGCCGACCTTGTAGGCCGGATCGGACGGGCCACGGCACACGAACACGGGAATCGCACAGGTCGTCTGCCCGCCGCCGACGGTCGCGATCGCGCTCGCCGACACTTCCGCCGCATTCGCGAGCTTCGTGCCCGGCAGCACGTTCAGCACTTCGATGAACCAGTGCGCGATGTTGCTCAGCGTCGCGGTGCACTTCACATACTTGATGTTCGACGGCGTCGTGACCGCATTCTTGGCCAGGAACGGGTTGCTCAGCGTATCGCTGAACGTGACGTTCGCGTTCGTCGACATCTGCACCGGCTTCTTCTGGAAAAACACGAAATTCAGGTGGCCGGCTGCGATGCCGTCGGCTTCGGCCACCGACAGGCTGATCGCCGAAGTCAGGTCGCGCGCAGCCGACAGCGCGCACGCATCGGCGCTGTTCTGCAGTTCGCTGCGCGTGACGTACAGCTTGCCGAGATCCAGCGCGAGCCCGACGAATCCGATCATCACCGCCAGCGAAAGGCCGACGATGATCGCGACGGCACCGCGCTGGCGGTGCAGGCTACGACGCGTGACTTTCGGATGGCGGGCTGCGCTGTTCATGGCGTTCTCCCTGAGCGTGCCGTCGTTACTGGGTGGCCTTGCCGATGCCGATCACGAACGCATTGGCGGGCGGCACGGTCTGCTTGAACGACTTGTCGTAGTTGTCGAGCGCGGCCGCGGCGGCGCGGCCGTCGACCCCCGACGCCGACGCCGGATGTTCGCCGGCATGCGGATCGATGATCTGGGCCTGCATCACGGTGCGGACCGAGTCGCCGAAGCGGCTGTCCCACACCGGGGTCGACGACATGCAGCCGGCAAGCGCGAACGCGAGCGGGACGGCAAGCGCCGCACGGCGCGCGAATACGAGGTAGGCGGATTTCATGAGCTTCCCCTTGGATGGCTTCAACGATCGGTGGACTGGGGTTCCGCGGCCGCACGCGCAATCTGCGCGTTGGGCGCCGCCGCGATCCGACGTTTCGGTCGCGCCGCCGGCTGGGCCGACGGTTCGGGGCCGGCGGCCGCGAGGCGCGCGGCGGCGGCTTCGATGCGCGCGACACGCGCCGCGGTGGCCGGGTCGGACTGCGGGGCGGCGGCCGCGACCGGCGCCGGCGCCTTCGGCGGCTCGGCCGGTACCGGCGGCTGCACGTCGGCGTCTTGCGGCACGCGCGGCGCGGCCGGTGCGACCGGCGCTTCCGATTGCGGCGCCGGAGCGGGCGCCGGCGCCTGGGCCGGCGTCTGCGGGGCGGCGGCCGCGCCGTTCGCGGGTTGCTTCGGCTGCGCGCCCGCCTTGCGCACGCCGCCGCGGCCTTCCATGTTGCCGGTCGCATACACGTCGGCTTCGTTCGGCTTCGAGAAGCTGTCGGTCGGCAGCGCGACGTCCGCGGTCTGCAGCGGCTTCACCAGGTGCGGCGTGATCAGGAAGATCAGCTCGGTGCGATCCTGCTGGAACGACGTGCTGCGGAACAGCGCGCCGAGCACCGGCACTTCGCCGACGCCCGGGATCGCCTTCAGCGCGCCGGTCGCGTTGTCCTTGATCAGCCCGCCGATCGCGAACGACTCCCCGTCGCTCATCTGCACCGTCGTCGACGCGCGCCGCGTCGTGATCAGCGGCAGGATCGACGTGCCGCCGATGTTGGACGCGCTCAGCGTGACGCCCGTCTGCGACAGCTCCGACACTTCCGGCGCGACCTTCAGGCTGATCCGGCCGTTGGCCAGCACCGTCGGCGTGAACTTCAGCGCCACGCCGAATTCCTCTTCCTGCAGCGTGATCGACGACGTGCCGTTGCCGCTGCTCTGCGGGATCGGGATGAAGATCTTGCCGCCCGCGAGGAACGTCGCTTCCTGGCCGCTGATCGTCACGAGGTTCGGCTCCGCGAGGATCTTGACGAGGTTGTCGGTGTTCTGCGCGTCGGCCGCGATGCTGAACGGCTTGTTGTTCGCCTTGTTGAACACGGCGCCGCTCGCGACGCCCGCGAGCAGGTTGCTGACCAGCGCGCCGCTCCACGACCCGAACCCGCCCTGGATGTTGAACGCGCTGCCCATCTGGTTGATCAGCGTCTTCGACACCTCGGCCACCTTCACCTCGAGCATGACCTGCTGCGGCGAGGTGACGTTCAGCATGTTGAGCACGCCGCCGCCCTGCTTGCCGCCGCCCGCCGCATCGCCCGCGCTGTCGCCGTACGCGTGGGCGATCTGCACGGCCTGCTGCGCGGCCTGCGAGCTCGACACCGTGCCGGCGAGCACGATCGTGCCGGCCGCGGTCGACACATGAATGTCGCGCTCGTTCGGCATCAGTTGCAGCAGCGACGCCTGCAGGCCGCCGGCGTCCGCGCCGACCGCGACGTCGATCACGCGACATGCGCCGCTCCTGCCCTGCACGATCATGTTGGTCGTGCCGACCGCGAGCCCGAGGATGTACAGCGTCTGCGGCGACACCATCGTCGCCTGCGCGACGGCCGGATTGCCGATCGTCCGGTTGCGGACCGGCTCGGGCATCGGCACCAGCAGCGACTTGCCGAGCGGCACGGCGACGCTGGTCGATTCGCGCACCGCGCCGACGCAGTTCGGCCCGCGCAGCGGCCCTGCCGACGCGGCGGGCGCAGCGGCCGGCATCGGCGCCATGCTGATCGTCATCTGCATCGGCCCCTTGCCGGCCGCGGCCGGCGCGCCGGCGCCGCCCTTCGTCAGCACCGCCGATTCGACGCCTTCCTGCGCGAGTGCGCCATACACGGTCAGCCATCCCGAACAAAGGATCGCGGCCATCGTCGTACCCCGTGCGACGCGTGTGCGTAGCGGGCCGGTACCTGTGCGTTGCGGTTTGATCTTCATTTCGTCTGATCCCCCGAGAGACCGGCGCCGTGCCGGTTATCGACTTCCAAGGCCGCCGCGCGTTGCCGGCGGCCGATCTGTTGGTCTGTCTATGTGGATGACTTCAGAAACATTCGACGCTGCCTTTCACGCCGGTCAGCACGCCGACGCAATCGCGCCGCGCTTCCGGCGCCGCATGCGACGCGACGTGCACGCGGACCGGCCGCGCGCGAACGGGCGCCGGCTGCGCTTCGGGTGCGGGCGCCTTGCCGAGCAGCGTCAGCTTGGTCGCGCCGTCCGTGTTCAGCGTCTTCTGGTCGACCTGATTGCGCAGCACGAGCGACAGCGTGCCAACGCTGCGTGCGACGTCGAGCCGTTCGGCCTGCTCGGGCGTGACTTCCAGCGTCACCGCGTTGACCACCTTCGGCGCCGTGTCGTCGCGGCTCACCTGCTGCGCGACGGCGAGCACGAGGATGTGCTCGAGCACGATCTTGGAGATGCTCTGCCCGTCGGTCTTGCCCTGCTGTTCCTGCGTGTTGACGATCACGTCGACGTAGTTGCCCGGCAGCGCGAAGCCGGCGACGCCGACCACGTCGTTCACGCGCACCGTGATCGCGCGGCTGCCGTCGGCGATCACCGCGGACAGCCCGCCCTTCGTGCCGACCGGTGCGAGCTTCGATTCGATCACCGGCTCGCCGCGTGCGAGGCTGGTGCGCACGACGCGCCCTTCGAGCGCCTTCGTATCGGTGAACGCGCCGGTCGGCACGCTACCCGACGGCCAGCTCACCATGTGGATCTGGTTCGGCCCGAGCGGCTCGCCCAGGTTCAGGTCGGTGCTGGCGACCGCAACGGACGTGACCGAGCTCGTGGACGTCTGTACCAGCCAGTGGGACGCGAACACGACCGCGGCAAGACCCGCGATCATCGCGACGACCAGCATCATGAGCGCTCGACTGTTTTTCATGGCAATGCTCCTCGACGAATCGTGAAAGAAACCGCTCAACCGGTGACGAACGTACGGCCTGCGCGCTCGACGGGCGGCGGATGGCTGCCGTCCCGCTCGGGCGCCGCACCGAAGTAACTCGCCCACGCGTCGTACAGCGCGTCGTGCGTCACCTCGGGCGGATCGCCGCGATAACGCGCGCCGGCGGCCACGAGGCGCAGCAGGTCCGCCGGGAAGCACGCGAGAAACGCCTTGCCGGTCGGCAGGTGCAGCCGATGCAGCAGGAAGTCGAACGCATCGCTCGCCGACACGAGCCCGAGCGATGCGCAAGCCGCGTCGTACACCGCGCGGTAGTCGTCGATCGACATCGCGCCGACGTGCAGCTTCGAGCCGAGGCGGCGCATGAATGCGTCGTCGCAGAACTGCTCCGGCGCGAGGTTGCTCGAAAACACCGGCCATACGTCGAACGGCAGCACGAAGCGGTTGCCGGATTCGAGCGTCATGAAATCGTCGCCGCGATCGAGCGGACGCAGCCAGCGATTGAGCAGGTCGCGCGGCTCGACACGCTGGCGGCCGAGATCGTCGACGACGTACATGCCCATGTTCGCCTTCATGTGCGGCGGTGCCTGGTAGAAGCCGGCCGCTTCGTCGCGACGCAGGTCGAGCTCGTCGAGCGTCAGCTCGCCGCCGGACATCACGACCGGCCGCCGGCACAGGCGCCAGCGGCGATCGACCGACTGGCCGCCGCTCGCGGTTTCCGCGTCGACATGCACGAGCGGGTCGTAGACCTGGATCACTTCGCCGGCCGCACAGATCGCGTGCGGCACCGGCACGCGGCCGTGCATCAACGCGCCGAGCCGCTCGGCGAGAAAGGTCTTGCCGCTGCCGGCCGGGCCGTAGATCAGCAGCGGCCGGCCCGCGTTCAGCGCGGCGGCGGCCGCATCGAGCACCGCCGTGTCGATCACGACGCCTTCGAACGCCGCCCACACGTCGCTCTGGCCGATGTGCAGCTTGCGCACCGAATGCGCGGCCACGCTCGCGAGATACGCGTCGAGCGTCACCGGCGCGGGCCCGCTGTAGCCGCTGCGCTCCCGTTCCTCGAGCGCGAGCACGCGGCCCGCATCGGTCAGGCGGAACGTCACGTCGAGATCGGTCGCGCCGCGATGGGTCAGCTCGACGAGATGCTCGCGCACCAGGAATGCAAACACCTCGTCGAGCACCGCGAGCGGCAGGCAGTGCCGCTCGACCAGGTCGCCGTACGACGGGCGGCCGAGCACCAGCGTCGACTTCAGTACGAGGCCGGCGACGAACGCCATGCTGAGCCCCGTTTCAGCGAGCGAGCGCGGCGCCGACGGCAGCTGCGCGCCCAGCTTCGTATGGACCTCGCGCGACGGCGGCGGATCGGGCAGGCGTGCCACCTGCGCGTCGCGTCTCGGTTCGGTGTGGTTCGTGTTCATGATCGTTGCGTCCTCGTTGCGGATCCGCCGCGCTATGCGCACGACGCGAACAGCATGCCCAGCGTGCCGGCCGCGATCGCCACGCCGTACGGCAGCGTGCCGACCGATGCGATCTCGACGGGGCCGCCGTCGGCCTCGGCACGCGCCGCTTGCGAACGCCGCACGATCAGCGTGCGCACGTTCGCCCACATCCGGCGCGTCCGCCCGCGCAGCAGCGCGTAGGCGACGGCGCCGATCCCGCCGGCCAGGAACGTGGCCAGCACGATGTAAAACGTCATTTCCGCGCCGACCCATGCACCGATCGCGAGCATCAGCTTCACGTCGCCCGCCGCCATCCCGCGCAACAGGTAGAACGGCAGCAGCAGGCCGAAGCCCGTTGCGGCTCCCCCGAGCCAGCCGAGCACGCCCGCCGGCGCGCCGTGCAACAGGCACTGCGCAATCAGCGCGCCGGCCAGGCCGAGCAACACGAGACGGTTCGGAATGCGACGGGTCGCGATGTCGGTGCCGGCCGCGGCGACCGCGAGCAGCGTCACGCACAACGGAACCGGATAAGGCGGCGCAACGGGAAGCATGGCGAACCTCGCGGGTCGAATCGGTGGATCAGGAAACCATGGACAACGCTGTGGTCACGGCGGTGGCCACGGCAGCCGTCACGGCCGCTGCGATCGCCTCGTACGCGTCGCCGAGCGAGCCCTTCAGCGTGACGACGCTGCCCAGTACCGCGATGGCGAACATCGATGCGAGCAATGCATATTCGATCGACGTCACACCCCGTTCGTCGGCGATCCAGCGACGTGCGACACGCGCGATGGCTTGCATGATGGTCTCCGGTTTCCGGTTGATCGGATGGCCAGGGACGGCTCGAGCGCTGCACCGGCCGAGCCGTCCGCGGCATCGTGCATCAGATGCCTGCCACCGCCGAATCGAGGTCGGCCGCGATCGTGCTGAACACGGTCTTGAGGTCCTTCCCGATGGTCGACAGCGCGAGGATGATGCCGACCGCGATCAGTGCGGCGATCAGGCCGTATTCGATGGCGGTCACGCCGTCTTCGTCGCGAATGAAACGGCCGGCTTGTTGAATGAGCTTGGACATGGTGATCTCCTTGCGTGGTGACTTTCAAAACCCTCGCGCACCGGCTGATCGGACGACCGTGCATCGATACGTCGAGGAATGTCTTTGATGCCGTATGGCGCCGACGAACGATTTGGACGATTCGCGCGAACCGTTCGTCGTACCGCCCGTCAGATGCCTGCTACCGCCGAGTCCAGATCCGCGGCGATCGTGCTGAACACGGTCTTCAGATCCGTACCGATCGTCGTCAATGCGACGACGATGCCGATCGCGATCAGCGCGGCGATCAGGCCATATTCGATGGCCGTCACGCCGTCCTGATCCCGGACGAACCACGCGATCTTTTCGATGATTCTTGACATGAGCACTCTCCTTTCGGACTGCTATGAAATACCCTTCGTCGGTCAGGACTTCGGGGGGTGGGCACCACCGGCACTACTCGAAAAATCGGAACCCGACGCTCAGTCGCGGAAACGGGGAGGCACACCCCTGTCCGTGCGAACGGGTATTGGCGAGACGGAGCATGAGAGACGCGCATCCGGGTCGGCCGGCCGGATGAACCGGGCAGGTCGATCGACCGGAACGGCACGGCGGCCGTTCGACGCGTGGAATCCAGTTGAACGGGAGATGAACTCCCGGCAAAGCTGCAATGTGTCTTTGACGCGGCTTGCGATCCGCGCCGTGCTGTGGTCTTTCATTTTTATTCCCCATGTACTGCCATGCCGATTTCTTATTGCCCGGAAGCAATCGGGTCTCGTTGGTCGTTCGACGGCGGTTCCCGCGGTCGATCGATCTGGAGTTGCGTATTCCCCGACGCGCTCCGGACCACTTTTCCGCAGGCGATTCGCGGGCCGGTTCCTCTGCTTGTTGCCTGACGTGCCCGGTCGCCGCATCGTCGACTGCCGTGCCAACGCTTACGCAAAGAGCGGACCATCCTGGGCGAAATCGAGGCGCGGCAAGGGTTCCGGCGATCCGCGCGCCCCCTCGCCGAACGTCCGGCTGCCGAAATGTTTCAACTTTGATATATGCGGTTCGCGCGCATGCGGGCGGCATGAAACCCCGTCGTCGCGCTGCACAAGGATCCAAAAAATTTTCTCGGGATTTTCCCGAACGCGGCGAGTCGCTCGTGCGTCGCGGGTTCGGCGGCATGGCCAGCCGGCAAAAATCGTCGAATGTTTCAGGCCAGAAACACGAATGCCGGCGGCGACGTTTTCTCATACCAGAAATAGCCGTTTTCGCCCGAATCGCTGAACACATTCAATGTCGGCCGGCCGTGCGCGGTTTGCATCGAGCGATTTTTTCTTCAACAATGAATTCACCGGACAACGCCGTTTCAGAGCGATCGATCCGCAGAGCACGACAACATCAAACGGCCGCGACAGACCACGCGGCCACACGACAGACGGGGCATCATGTACACAGCCAATCGTGGAACGCGCGATCGCGCAATACGCTGTGCTCAATGGCTGACGGCCGACCGGATCATTCCGTACAGCTGCATCATGCTGATGCTCTTCGCTGCGCTGCTGATCGTCTGGGGCGTCGTGACCGACGGCTTCACGTCGACGGCCACCGCCCGCCCCGGCACCGACTTCTCCGTCTTCTGGACTGCATCGCATCTCGTGTTGCAAGGCCATGCCGCGGCGGCCTACGACACGTCGTCATTTCTGCAGGCCGAGTTCGCGCACTTCGGTGCGTATCTGCAAAACCGGCCGCTTCCCTGGCTCTATCCGCCGACGATGCTGCTGTTCGTCGCGCCGGTTGCCCTCGTGCCTTTCCTGCCCGCTTACTTCCTCTTTTTCGCGGGCAGTCTTTTATGCTACGCGCTCGCCGTCTCGCGTTTGTCGGGGCTGCGCGCGCATCTTCCCGTGCCGCGCGCAGCGACGCTCGTCGTCGTCGCGTATTCGGCGGTGTGCATGTCCGCGCTGTTCGGCCAGAACAGCATCCTGACCGCCGGCCTCGCCGCACTCGCGCTGCATCTGCTCGGCAAGCGCCCGATCGTGGCGGGCGTGCTGATCGGGCTGCTCGCGATCAAGCCGCAACTCGCCGTCGTGTTCCCGTTCGTGCTGATCGCGACGCGTGCGTGGCGCACCTTCGCGGCGGCGGCGCTCAGCGCGGCGCTGTTCGCGGCGGCCGGCGTTGCGCTGGCCGGCCCCGCCGCGCTGCACGGGTTGAGTCACGCATTGTCGACGGTACGCGCGCAGCATTTCATGCTCGCGTCGTACTGGCTCGCGTCGCCGACGCCGTTCGCCGCGTTGCGGCTCGCGGGCGCGCCGGTGGCGGCCGCGCTGGCCGGCCAGGCGGCGGTCGCGCTCGTCGCGCTCGCCGCGGCCGTCGACGTCTGGCGCCGCACGCGCGACATGCGGCTGCGCGGCGCGGTGCTGGCGGTCGCCACGCTGCTGACGACGCCGTACCTGTGGAACTACGAGCTGACGTGGCTCGGCATCGCGCTCTTCTGCCTGATCGCGCACGGCCTCGACGAAGGCTGGATGCCCGGCGACCAGGGCATCGTCGTGCTGGCGTGGCTGCTGCCGATCTTCGAAATGCTGAACCGGCTGATGAAGCTGCCGCAAATCGGGCCGGTCGTGCTGCTCGCGGTGCTGTTCGTCGTCGTGCGCCGCACGGCGCTCGCATCCCGGAGCGCATGATGAAAACGCCGTCGTTCGCCCGCCACGCGCACCCGGCAGCCGACGTGCATCCGGAACTCCCGATCGCCGGCCCGCGACGCTATCCGCACTGGCTCAATCGCGATCGCGTGCGCCTCTACGCGGCCGCCGTGCTGCTGACGGAGCTGCTGTTCGTCGTCATTTACCTGGTCCGTTTGCACTTGTCGCACGACGGCGCGCTGCAGCCGCTGTCGCAGGACTTCTCGCCGGTCTGGAGCGCCGCATGGCTCGCCGCGCACGGGCACGGCGCCGACGCGTGGCATTACTCCACGTTGTTCGCGGTCCAGAAGCTCGCGCTCCCGACGATGACGCTCGCGGACGGCACGCTGCCGTGGCTCTATCCGCCGACGATGCTGCTGCTCGTGCTGCCGCTCGGCTGGCTGCCGTACACGCTGGCGCTCGTACTGTGGCTCGGCGTCACGATCGCGCTGTTCGCGGCGGCGATGCACGCGACCGTGCAGCGCGATGCCGCGTGGCTGTGCGCACTGGCGTTCCCCGGCGCGTTCCTCACGGTGATCGTCGGACAGACGAGCCTCTTCACCGCGACGCTCGCCGCCCTCGGCCTGCTCGCGCTGAACCGTCGCCCCATCTTCGCCGGAATCTGCTTCGGGCTGCTGACGATGAAGCCGCAGCTCGCGGTGCTGTTCCCGCTCGCGCTGCTGTGTGCCGGCCAATGGCGCGCACTGGCCGCGTGGGCCGCGACGATCGCCGTCGGCGCCCTGCTCGCGACGATTGCGTTCGGCATCGGCCCGTGGCTCGCGTTCATGCACGTGATCGCCCACGTCTACACGCTCGTCGGCACCGGTCATGCGAAGCTCGCGCGCATGCCGACCGCATTCGCGCTCGCGACGCTGGCCGGCTGGCCCGCGCCCGTCGCGCGCGGCCTGCAGTTGCTGTCAGCCGCGGCTGCCGCGATCGCCGTCGTCTACGCGTGGCGCGGCGCCTGTTCGTACGCGCTGCGCGCCGCGACCCTCGCGTGCGCATGCCTGCTCGTCAGCCCCTATCTGTACGACTACGACCTGACGTGGTACGGCATCGTGATCGCGTGGTACGCGCGCTATGCGTGGACGCACGGCTGGCGGCACTTCGATCGCGAATGGCTGATGCTGCTGTGGCCGATGCCGCTCGCGGGCCTCGCGATCGTGCCGCACCTGTCGTTCCAGTTCATGCCGCTCGTGACGCTCGCGTCGCTCGCGCTGCTCGTCGGCCGGATCGCCCGGGAAAGACGCGACGTGCCGTCGATGCCCGATGCGCGCGACACCTCGACCGAGACCGCATTCGCGCACCCGGTCCGACCGCACCACCGCTCGGCGCACGGCATGCACCGCACCGGCCGCCCGACGTTCGGCGCCCACCGGTAAAGCGACATCACAAGGGGAATCATCATGCGGGAATCCATCTACACGCCGCTCGTCTCGCTGGTCGTGCCGTTCTACAACGAAGGCGAAGCCGTCGAGCGCTTCTTCGACGTCGTGATTCCGTTGTTGAGCGCGATCGACGCGATCCGCTTCGAGATCGTCTGCGTGAACGACGGCAGTCGCGACGACACGCTGGAGCGCCTGGTGCGGATCGGCGCCGCCGAGCGGCGCGTGCGCGTCATCGATCTCACCCGCAATTTCGGCAAGGAGGCCGCGCTGACGGCCGGCCTCGACGAAGCCGCCGGCGATGCGGTGATCCCGCTCGACGCCGACCTGCAGGACCCGCCGAGCCTGATTCCGGTGCTGATCGACCACTGGCGCGACGGCGCGGAGGTCGTCGCGGCCAAGCGCAGCAATCGCGCGTGCGATTCGTTCGCGAAGCGCACCGCCGCCGCGATCTACTACCGCGTTCACAACCTGCTGTCTGACGTGAAGCTGCCGGAGAACGTCGGCGATTTCCGGTTGATGGATCGCAAGGTCGTGAACGCGCTGCGCAACCTTCCCGAGCGGCACCGCTTCATGAAAGGGCTGTTCGCGTGGGTCGGCTACAAGACCGTGATCGTCGAGTACCAGCGCGATCCGCGCAGCGCCGGGCACTCGAAATTCTCCGGCTGGAAGCTGTGGAATTTCGCGCTGGAAGGCATCACCAGCTTCAGCACCGTGCCGCTGCGAAGCTGGACCTACATCGGTGTCGGCATCGCGGCGCTCGCGTTCCTGTACGGCACGTTCATCATCCTGCGCACGCTGCTGTTCGGCAATCCGGTGCTTGGCTACGCATCGCTGATCTCGGTCACGCTGTTCATCGGCGGCATCGAACTGATCGGGATCGGCGTCGTCGGCGAATACGTCGGACGGATCTACGACGAATCGAAGCAACGGCCCGTCTACCTGATCCGCCGCCGCTATCAGGCGCACGGCAAGGTGATCGAACTGCCGGTCGCGCGCGACGCCCGCCGCCAGCCGCCCCGCCGGCGCACGCAGCCTGCCAGGGCGCGCATCGGCGCACGCTGACGTGCAAGCGTCATGAGCGGCCTGCTCCAGGCCGAGCGCACGCGGCTCGTGCGCTTCGGCGTGTCCGGTCTCTGCTCGACCGCGATCCACACGCTGGTCGCGACGGCGCTGTTCGCGCTGCTCGACGCGACGCCGGTGACCGCGAATGCGGTCGCGTTCCTCTGCGCGACCGCGTTCTCGTATCTGGCGAATACGCTATGGAGCTTCTCGTCGACGGTGCGCGCCCGCAACGCGCTGCGCTTTCTCGCGGTCACGCTCGCCGGCTTCGTCGAAACGATGCTGCTCGCGCGCGCCGCCGAGGCGCTGGGTGCGTCGCGCGCGATGGGCGTCGTCGCGATCGCGCTGCTGATCCCGCCGACGACGTTCGTGCTGCACCGGCTCTGGACGTACCGGTAAGCGGCGCCCGCCGAATACCGACTTCGACGCGATCGAGCGGTGGGCGGCGCCGACAACGGCCATGACGACGGGATGGCGAACCTGCCGTGGCCGATCGCCCGAGCGGCGCCGCATGCCGGATTCAGGTGCGCGGCAACCCCGGCGGATTGGTCTGCGACCGGTCGATCGCCTCGGCGTCCAACCGCCATCGGTCGAGCGCCTTCCGGTAGCTGCCGTTGGCGATCAGCGCATTGATCGCGAGCGTCAGCGGCTCCGCGAGGCCGCTGCCCTTGCGGGTCGTGATCGCAATGTCCGCGGTGCGCGGCCAGCCGCCGCTGACGGTGCCGATCAGCTTCGCATCGCCACGCAGCGACGCCTGGTACGCGAGCATCGAGTTCACGCTGAAGATCGTGTCGACGCGGCCCGACTGCAGCGCGACCCAGCGCTCGGCCGCATCCGCGTAATACTGGATCTCGACCGGCGCGAGACCGCGCGCGACGTTCTGCCGGTTCCATTCGAGCAGGATCTTTTCCTGGTTCGTGCCCGAATCGGTCACGACACGCAGCCCGGCGACATCCTTCGGCTCGCGGATCGCCGCCAGCTTGCTGCCGATCTTCACGTAGAAGCCGAGCTGGTCCTTCCGGTAGGTCGAGAAATCGAATTTCTCCTTGCGCTGCTCGGTGACCGTCACGTTCGAGATCACCGCGTCGACCTTGCCGGACTGCAACGCGAGCGGCCAATCGGCCCACGCGAGCGGCACGATCTTCAGCTTGCGGCCGATACTGTCCGCGATCAGTTGCGCGAGATCGGGATCGAAGCCGACCACCGTGCGCGCGTCGGTTGCATAGGTGCTGAGCGGCGGCAGATTCGGCGCGATGCCGATCGTCAGCGTGTTCGCTTCGGCAAACCGGAAGCCGGCCGGCAGCGCCTGCTCGACCGCCGGATTTACGGCGCCGCGCTGCCGGGCCGGCTGCTCCGGACTCAGGTCGAACGACGTCGCCTGTGCGGCGACGGCGCTCCCGGCAATCAACGCGACGGCCAGCACGCGGGCGATGCGCGCAACGGGAAAAGCGGTTCTTCTCATGTCTTGTGGAATCCTGTTTTTATTCGACGATGCAGGAAACGAGTCGCGCGGGCAGCGAGCCGGCAACGTTCGGCGCCGGTCGCTGCCACGCCGGGCCGCTCACGCAGGCGTCGCGTCGAGTTCGACCGCAGCCGCGCGCGGCGGCGCCGGTTGCACGACGGGCGACGGCTGCCTCGCCTGCGCCGATTCGCCCGCATAGAGCGCCTTCGGGTCGAACACGCGCGCCTGCAGCGGCGTGAACGCGCGGAAATTCCACAGGCTGCGCGCGACGAACACGCGCTGCACCCAGCGGAACGCGCGATCGTTCTCGTCGTACTGCGGATCGAAGCGGTCGCGCGAGTGCAGCGTGAAGTGGTTGTTGACCAGCACCAGCTTGCCAGGCGACACCTGCACGCCGAACGACACTTCGCGCACCGCGCGATACAGGTTGGCCAGCGCTTCCTGCGCGCGCGCATTGACCGCCAGCACCATGTCCGGATAGAACGCGACCGTCACGCGCGGCGCATCGAGCGGCCCCGACAGCACGGCACTCAGGTCGGTGTTGTCGCGCGGCGTCGGCGCCGCGCCGCGCCACCGGTACGGCACGCGAATGATGTAGTGCTCGCCGTAGAGTTGCGCAATATCGTCCGGCGACAGCAGTCGCAGCGCGCGGCGCGCATCGGCGAGCCGCGTGTACGGTCCGCCGCCGGCCTCGCTGCGCACGCCGAGCAGCAGCAGCGCGAACGGCGACGTGTCGCCTTCCGGCATGTGCGCCTGCGCGGCGTTCTCGATATGGAAATCGAGTTCGACCTCGGAGCCGAGGCCCGTATAGTCGCGCGCGGTCGCCTTGTGCGGCGTCAGGTTGTTCACCAGCTCGCGGCCTTCGTGCGCGATCGAGTACGGCTCGCCGGCCAGCGTGCTCAATGCGACCAGCACGTTCTCGCTCAACACGCCGGCCTTGAACGAGCGGCCGGTTTCCTCGAATCGCGGGCTGCCGTTCACGCCGTCGTCGATCGGCAGGTTGTCGATCTCGATCGAGCCGTGTGCGTCCGCGGTCGGCGCCTTCGCCCGATCGAATGCGTCGACGATCCGGTCGGGAAACGCGTTGTAGGCCAGCTTGCGGACCGCGCTGATATAGCCTGCGCCGCCGGCCGGGTCGTAATCCAGCGCGCCGAGCGTCGTGCGGATGTGAGCGGATTCCGCTGCCGTCAGAGCGATGCGTTCATCTGCGAGATAGGTCATAAGTCTCTCGTATAAAGATCTGGTTCGAAGAGCGGCGTGGCATCGCCGCCGCGCTCCGCCGTCCTCGGGGCGAAGCGCTCGACAAGACTAGGAGACCGGCATTGCATTGCGAAATGATATTAATTCGATTGCAAACAAACATTATCGATATAAGTTCAGCAATCCGGCCGGAACCGGTTCACCTCGCTCAAGCCGTCCCTTAACACGAATACTTGTTAAAAAATCGCTGCTTATTATTTGTATTCGCTAACGGGTCGATGCTATTTTTCCGTCGAATTCGACGCTGCGGCCGGCGCCCGACGGGCAGCCGGCTTTCCTCGTCCGCCTCACGGAAACCCGCCCGATGAATCGATACCGCCAGCCGTCCCACACGCCCTATACGCCCTACACACCCCATACGCGTCGGGAGTCGCGATGAGCGATCGTGCCCCGGCGCTCGACCGCGTCGAGCGCGCACCGATCGCCGCCGAGGATGCGCCCCGCGCGTCGCTGCGCGCCATCTTCCCGACCGTCGCCGCCGCGAGCCTCGGCTTCGCGATCGTCCAGCTCGACGTGACCGTCGTCAACGTCGCTATCCCGAGCCTCGGCCACGCGTTCGGATCGAGCGTCCACGGGCTGCAGTGGATCGTCGATGCCTATACGCTGTCGTTCGCCGCGCTGCTGCTGACGTCCGGCACACTGGCCGACCGCTTCGGCAGCCGCCGACTGTTCGCGTACGGCCTTGCGCTGTTCCTGCTCGCGTCGCTCGGCTGCGCGCTCGCGCCGTCGCTGGCGACGCTGGTTGCCGCGCGGATCGCGCAAGGCGTCGGCGCCGCGATGATCCTGCCCACGTCGCTCGCGCTCATCACGCACGCCTGCGCCAGCGATGCCGCCGCACGCGTGAAAGCCGTCGCGTGGTGGAGCGCGACGGGCGGCGCGATCAGCGCGGCCGGGCCGACGCTCGGCGGCCTGCTGATCGATTCGCTCGGCTGGCGCGCGATCTTCTTCATCAACCTGCCGATCTGCGCGCTCGGGCTGTGGCTCACGCTGCGCCACGTGCAGGATTCGGCCGCCGCTCGCACGCGGCTGTTCGATCCGGCCGGCCAGATCGTCGCGGTGGTCGTGCTCGGACTGCTGACGGGCGGCATCATCCGGGCCGGGGCGCACGGGATGGGCGACCCGTATGCGGCCGGCGCGCTGATCGCGTCGGTCGCGCTCGGCGCGTTGTTCGTCGCGATCGAGCGGCGCGCGAGCGCGCCGATGCTGCCGCTCGCGTTCTTCCGGATCGTGCGCGTGCCGGGCGTGCTCGCGATCGGCGCGGTCACGAATGCGGCGTTCTACGGGTTGATCTTCTCGCTCAGCCTCTATTTCCAGAACGCGCGCGGCTTCACGGCAACCGAATCGGGGCTCGCGCTCGCGCCGCTCACGATCATCATGCTCGCCAACATCGCGAGCGCGCGGCTCGCGGTCCGCTACGGATTTCGCGCGACCGTCATCGTCGGCCTCGCCGTATCGCTCGCCGGCTACGTGTGGCTGTGGCGGACGCTCGCCGCGCACGCGCCGTACGCGTTGCTGGCGCCGGGGCTTGCGGCGATGGCGATCGGCGGCGGCATCGCGATTCCCGCGCTGACGTCGACGATGCTCGGCAGTGTCGAGGCCGGCCGCTCGGCCACTGCGTCCGCGATCCTCAATACCGCGCGCCAGGTGGGTGCCGCGATCGGCGTCGCGACGCTCGGCGCGCTGGTCGCCGGCCAGGGCGCAGCCATCGCGACCGGCGCGGCGCGCGCGTTCGCCGTGGCGGCCGTGCTCGTCGCGGCCTGTGTCGTGCTGGCGGTGCGCTGGCCCGGCGACCCGGCCGATACCGGCACGCGGGCCTGAGCACGCCGGCGCCCCGCATCCTTCACCCGATCCCCCATCCGAGCGAGGAATCCATGCAGCATCGCTTCATCGATACCGTCCTGATCGTCGACGGCGCGTCGACCGCCGCTTACCTGGCCCCCGCGTTTCGCGCATACGGCATCCGTTGCGTGCATGTGATCAGCGACCCCGATCTGCCGGCAATCTACCGAAACCAGTTCGTGCCGTCCGACTACATCCGGCAGGTCCAGCATCGCGGCGACATCGACGCGACGCTCGCGCAACTGAGCGACCTGCGCATCGGCGCGGTGCTGCACGGCCTCGACGCGGCGCTCGAGCTGGCCGATACGCTGGCCGAGCGGCTCGACGTGCCGTTTCGCAACCCGCTCGCGACCTCCGCCGCGCGACGCGACAAGTTCGCGATGAACGAACGCATTCGTCAGGCCGGGCTGCGCGCGCCCGCGCACTTTCACAGCACGTCGGTCGACGAAGCGCTCGACTGGGCGCGCGCCCACGGCACGTTGCCGCTCGTGGTGAAGCCGGCGCGCAGCGCGGGCGTGGCCGGCGTGAAGATCTGCCGGACGCTCGCGCAGGTCGAGGCCGCCGCGCGCGACGTGCTGGCCACCCGTTCGCTGTACAACCAGCCGAACGACGACATCGTGATCCAGAGCTATTCCGAGGGGCAGGAATACATCGTCGACTCGGTGTCGTTCGAGGGCCGCCATCGCGTGGTCAGCCTGTGGGAGGTGCATCGCGACCGCACGCACGCGCCGCGGCTCGACAAGATGCTGGTGCTGAACCACACCGACCCGCGCTACGCCCCGCTGCTCGACTATGCGGCCGATGTGCTCGACGCACTGGACGTGCGCTTCGGGCCGACCCATCTGGAGCTGTTCGATACGGCCGACGGCCCGACGATCGTCGAGCTGAACGCCCGGCTGCACGGCAGCCTCGATCCGCGGCTGACGAGCGCGGTCAGCGGCGAAAATCACGTGTCGGCCGCCGTCGAAGCCGTGCTGCATCCGGAGCGGCTGTTCGGCGACGTCGCCGCGCCGACGGATTTTCGCGGGTACTGCGGGCACGTGCTGTTGCTGTCGTCGCGCAACGGCGTGCTGCGGCAGGATTTCACGTGGCAGGCGATCCAGGCGCTGCCGTCGTTCGTCGGGCTCAAGCAATGGATCAAGGTTGGCGACACGCTGCGCGTGACCACCGATCTGCAGACGGCGCTCGGCACGGTCGGCCTCTACAGCCCGACCTTCGAGCGGCTGCTCGAGGATTGCCGGCGGATTCGCGAAATCGAGGCCGACTTCTTCGCGGACGAAGGCGCGGTCGCGCCGGCCTAGTGCGTGTTCACGCCAGGGCCGCGCAGTCTCGTATCAGCGCGCGAGCAGCGCACCGGCCTGCCGGCCGAGCACCGCGCGCAATGCGTCGAGTTCGGGCAGTGCAGGCGCTTCGTCGGGCGTGACGAGGTAGGTCGTCACGCTGCCGAGATCGTCGAACGCATGCGTGCGCAGCTCCTTGCGCGCCACGTGCTCGGCCGTGATCCGCTTCGGCAGGATCGCGACGCCCATTCCGGCCGCGACGCAGCCGAGGATCGCGCCGAACGTGCCGAACGACGACACCGATTCGATCGCGACGCCGCGCGCCTTCAGCCAGTGCTCCGCGACCGCGCGATACGGGCAGCCGTCGTGAAACGCGAGCAAGCGCACCGTGTTGCCGGCCAACAGTTGCCGGCGCGTGACGGTCGCCGCGCTCGCCAGCACCATGTCTTCCGCGAACGCGGGTTCGTAACGCAGCCCGGGCCGCACGACCGCGCGCGCGGTGAGCGCCGCGTCGATCCGGCCGCGCAACAGCGCGTCGGCCAGGTCCGGCTCGCTGCCGATCTGCACCGCGAGGCCGAGCGCCGGATCGCGTTCCTTCAGCGCGGCGGCCAACGCCGGCAGCCGCGTGGCGGCCGTGCTTTCCATCGACCCCAGCCGCAAGCCGCGGGCCACCGGCGTTTCGCGCACCACCTGCGTCGCTTCGTCGACGAGACGCAGGATGCGGTCGCAATACGGAATCAACCGGCGCCCGGCATCGTTCAGCACCAGCCGCTTGCCGTGTCGATCGAACAGCGGCGCGTCGAGCGACTCTTCGAGCTGGCGCAGCCGCGCCGTGACGTTCGATTGCGTGCAGCCGAGCCGTTCGGCCGCGCGCAACGCGCTGCCTTCCTGCACGACGGCCCGGAAAGTTTCGAGGAGAGGGATGTTCATATCACTTTCTCTTGTTACATATTCAGTTTATATCATTTTACTTCGCTCATCATCCGGATTAGCCTAGGCTGTCCGCTTCCAGGGAATCCGCATGCCATCCGCCGCCCGATTCGGCTTCACTCCCGCTCGCCGCCGGCCCGAGGTTCGCCCGTGCGCGCACTGATCGCCGCGCTGGTGCGGCGCGGCCCGACCGTGCTCGCGTGCGGCGTCGGCCTCGGGCTGCTGGCGCCGCCGCTGGCCGACCTCGCGCGGCCGCTGATGCCCGCGACCGTGTTCCTGTTCGTGCTCGGCACGCTGCTGCGCATCGAGCCGAGCGCCGTGCGCGCGGTGGCGCGGCGTCCCGCCGTGTCGCTGCTGCTGCCCGCCATGACGATGATCGCGTGCCCGGTCGCGCTCGGCATCGCCGCGCGGCTCGCCGGCCTGCCGTACGACTGGGTCGTGGCGCTGGTGATCGCGTACTGCGCGCCGCCGTCGAGCGGCACGTCGACGATCGCGCGCATGCTGTCGCTCGACGCCAGCGTCGCGCTCGTCGCGACCCTCGCGTCGATGGTGTTCGTGCCGCTGACCGCCCCGTTGCTGACGGCCTGGTTCAGCCACGACGCGGCGGTGTCGATCTCGCCGTCGAGCCTCGCGCTGCGGCTCGCGCTGCTGATCGGCAGCGCCGAAGGCGTCGCGTTGCTCGTGCGGCGCTTTGCCGGCGCTCGGCTCGCGCGCCACGCAACACCGATCGACGCGATCGTCGTCGCCGCGCTGCTGATGTTCGCGCTCGGCACGATGGCCGGCATGCAGCAGTCGATCATCGATGCACCGCACCGCGCACTGACCGCGATCGCCCTCGCATTCGCCGTCAACGCGGGTTTCCAGATCGTCGCGTACGGGCTCACGCCCGGCGACGTCCGCACGCGCCTGAACGTCGCGCTGATCGTCGCCAATCGCAACGTCGGGCTGATGTGGGCTGCGCTCGGGCTGGCCGCGACGCCGACCATGGCGCTCGTGTTCGCGTGCGCGCAGTTGCCGATCTATACGCTGCCGCGCGTCGTCCAGCATCTGCTGCCACGCCTCGAAGCGCAGCGGCTGCGCAGGCGCCCACGCTAGCCGGCTCCCTCTTCCGCCCTCGATCAAGGATTCGTCATGAAGCGACTCATCGTGATCGGCGCACGCGCCACCGGCAGCAGCGTCGCGCTGGTGCGCGCCGCCCTCGCACGCCAGGCGGCCGTGACCGTCGTCACCGCGCCCGGCCATCGTCTCGACGGCGTGTTTCCCGACGGCGTCGAGACGGTCAATCTCGCATCCGACGCCAGCCAGCTCGCCGGCTGGCTGCGCGCGCGCTTTGCGGGCGAGCTCGACACGCTGCGCGTGACGACCGCGCACGACACCTATGCACGCACCGCCGCATGGGTCGCCGATGCGCTCGGGCTGCCCGGCCCCGATGCACGGCACGTCGCGCACGCAGTGTCGAAGTCGAACCAGAAGACATTGCTCGCCACGCACGGGATCCCGGCCGCGCAGTTCGTCGCGGGCACGCTGGCCGCGCCAGCGGCGCTCGTAGCCGCGGCTGCCGCGTTGCGCTTTCCGGTCGTCGTCAAGCCGTCGGAAGGCTCCGCGAGCGACGGCGTGCGCCGCTGCGAGACCATCGCCGCCGTGCGCGCGCAACTGGACGCGCTCGCCGCCATGCAAGCCGATGCCGCTTCGCTTGCGACCGAACGCGTCGTCATCGAGGAATTCCTGGAGGGCAGCGAATACTGCGTCGAGTATTTCGACGGCCGCTACGTCGGCGCGCTGCGCAAGCTGAAGCGGCATGGCGCCGGTTTTCTCGAGCGCGGGTATACGTCCGAACTCGATCTCGACGCCGACACGCTGCATGCGCTGATCGACGTCGGCACGCGCGCGACGGCCGCCGCCGGGCTCACGTGGGGGCCCGTGCATCTCGACTGCATCGTGCACGACGGCGTGCCGCACGTGATCGAACTGAATCCGCGCATCGCGGGCAGCTTCATCTGCGACATCGTGCGCGACGGCTACGGCTTCAACGTGGTCGAAGCGTTGCTCGACAAACTCGATGGACGGACGGTGACGATTCCCGAGCTGTTCGAGCCGCACGCGTATGCGCGCGCCGAATTCCTGCTCGACAGCGATCCCCGTGCGTGGCGGTTCGCGCAGGCCGGCGAGATCGACGACGGGGCCGTCAGGATCAGCTACGGGCCGCAAGTGCTGCCCGATCGCGAACGGCGCGCGTTTCTTTACGTGCGCGTTGCGTTGCCGGCTGCGCATGGTTCGTCGGACGACGCGGGCATTCAATGCAACGGCGACCACGCCTCCGGCAAGCCGATCGTCGACGTCGCCCTTTCGATCTGCTCCGGACCGCCCGTCGGAGGCCAAAGCCCCTCCGCATAGTGTTGCTTTCTCAGCGCCATGCGTTCTTCCAGGCTCGAGAATCCCCAAATGTGCGTGATGCGTGGCGGCCCGTCGAGCGCGTACAGGTTGCAAACGAGATGCGACGTATAGGCTTGGGCCGGCCCTATCGCACGCTCCCACGCGGCAATGGTCGGCGCAATACCGCCGGCTTTCAGCCAGTAGCTGCGAATTTCGTAGAAACCGCCCAATGCCGCCGGTTCGACGTCGGGTAGAAAAGGAAAAAGCGCATAGCTTTCCATGGCCAATCGAACGGACGTGCTTTCAATTCCGAAAGGTCGCGCGGCGCACAATGCCCGATTGCGTTCATGCTGCAATTCATCCATCGTCTCGAAGCCGCGCAGCACGACCACCCGCGACAGCTCGCCAATTTCCGTGCGCCATGCGCCCAGCAGCCGCCCTCGCGCGTCGGCATCCGACACCCAGCGATGCGCACGGCGGGACACCCTGTCCTGGTCCGGAAGCGGACACGACAACGTCGTGAGTTCATACGGCATTTCAGCTCTCCTTTCGTTCGGATATCGCAATCTATTTCCAAACCGGTGGCTGATAAACGCGCGTCACCTTGAAACAGAATCCAGTACCATTGCGCAATGGATCTCCTCAAGGCGATGGCCGTATTCGTCCGTATCGTGGAAACGGGTAGCCTGACGGCAGCCGCGCAAGCGTCCAACCTGTCGCCGACCATGGTCGGCAACTACCTTCAGGCTTTGGAAAGTCGGCTAGGCGCGGTCCTCGTGCACCGCACGACCCGTAAGCAGAAAGTCAGCGCGTTCGGCCACGCTTACTACGAGCGATGCGTCGAAGTCCTCGGCCTGGTCGACGACACGGAACAGCTTGCGCTCGTTCACCTCCAGCAGCCGCGAGGGCGTTTGCGCGTGACCGCGCCCGTCGTGTTTACGAACGAGTGCCTGGTTCCCGCGCTCGCGGACTATTACCGGCGCTACCCCGAGATCAAGCTCGATATCGTCGCAACCGACTCGCTCGCCGATCTGTTCGACGACGGTTTCGAGGCAGCCATTCGCATCGGCGCGCTCGCCAACCCGGATGTGGTTGCGCGTCCGCTGGCGCCATATCGGCTGGTGCTGTGCGCGTCGCCCGCTTACGTTCGCGAACATGGTGCGCCGACTACGCCGCACGCGCTTGCCGGGCATCAATGCCTGACGTATGCGTATCCGCCCCGATCGGAATGGCACGCGGCGCAACCTCGATGGATGCTGGAAGGTCCGGACGGGCCGACGAGCATCGCCGTGGACGGCAGGCTGAAAATCGACAGTGCGGACGCGTTGCGCCGCGCGGCATTGAGAGGGCTGGGTATCGCGATGCTTCCGTCCATGTTGATACGCGACGACATTCGCGACGCGCGCCTCGTCGAGATCATGCCGGACTTCGCCGCGCCGGAACGGCCGATGAATCTGCTTTATCTGCAGGAGAGGCAGAAATCGCCGAAGCTTCGTAGCTTTACCGAATTCGTGATCGAACGGTTCGGCGCCGAAACGGTCTACGGGGCGTAATGCGGCTACCGTTTCTGCTCGAAGGCGGGCACTTCGGCGAAACCGCGAAACAGGAGTTGCCGCCCCTCGATCAAGCACGACCTCGCCGCGCCGATCGTCCATCGATGATCGGCTTGCGGGCGCGGCCGAACCGGAAGCGCCCGAAAGCTGCGCCCCCGCCCCCCTCGCGAACGCCGAAGCCACCGGTCAATGCGAAGCACCGAACAATCGAATCACGACACCGCGCAGCCACCGGTTGCCGGCCTCGTGGTGATAGCGCGCGTGCCAATGCTGCCGCACCGTAAACCCTTCGACCGGGATCGGGCATGCATGAACCGCCAGATCGCTGGCCTGGGCCAGCGTCTCGCCGATATGACGCGGTAGCGTCGTGATCAGGTCGGTGGTCTGCACGATCGCCCCCAAGCCCAGAAAACCCGGCAATTCCAGCACCACGTCCCGCTCGATGCGCGCCTGCCGCAGCGCCTGTTCGAGGAGTTGCGCGCCGGTTCCGGCCGTAATCGCGACATGCCCTTCCGAACGATATTGCTTTACCCCGAGCCGGCCGCGAATCCTCGGGTGATGTCGATTCACCAGACAAATCCAGTCCTGGTCGTACAGCTTCTGCTGATAAATGCCGCCGCCGAGCCACGGGACGTAGCCGATCGCGAGATCGGCTTCGCCCGATTCGAGCGCCCGCTCCGTATTGCCGTCGATCCGTGCGGCTTCCAGCCGGACGCCGGGCGCCTGCGCGCGAACATGGGCCAGCAGCCGCGGCAGCAGCGTGACGTGGCTCGCATCGGTCATGCAGATGCGAAAGCGCCGCTGGGCGGTCGCGGGATCGAATGCGATTTCCCACGCAGTGAAGCGCCGCAGCGATTCGAGGATTTCCCGGCATGGCCCGATCAGCGCGTCGGCTTGCGGCGTTGGCGCCATGCCGCCGGGCGTGCGAATGAAGAGCGGATCGTGCAGGTGTTCCCGCAAGTGCCCGAGCCAGATGCTGACGGTCGGCTGGCTCTGGCCGAGCTGCTCGGCGACGCGCGTGACGCTGCGCACGTCGTACAGGAGATCGAATAGCTGAAGCAGTTTCAGGTCCGGCAGATCGGCGGGCATCGGCACATTATTGTCCATGGCAATGACGCCATTGTATCCATTGCATTGTCGATATGAGCGACGGCTTCTATCGTGAGGCCATACGTCAAGGAGACACCATTGAAAATCGCGATTCTGGGAGCCGGCGCACTGGGTTGCGCGATCGGCGCCACCCTCACCGAAGGCGGTCACGAGACCTGGTTGATCGACCGCTCGCCCGCGCACGTCGACGCGATGGGGCGCGACGGCCTGCGAGTCGACGACGCCGGCGGCTCCCGGCACGTACGCGTTCACGCGACGACGCAGGCTGCCGAAGTCGGCGCGGCCGACCTGGTGGTGGTGCTGGTCAAGTCGTTCCACACCGACGCGGCCATCCGCGGTGCCCGGTCGCTCGTCGGGCCCGACACCGTCGTGCTGTCGCTGCAGAACGGCCTCGGACACGAGGACATCCTGAGCGACGCCGTCGGCCGCGAGCGCGTACTCGCGGGCAAGACCTACGTCGGCGGCGTGCTTCGCGGGCCGGGCCATATCGAATCCGGCGTCATCGGCAAGGCCACTTACATCGGCGAACTCGACGGCCGCATCACGCCGCGGGTACGGGCGATCGCCGACGCGTTCGATACCGCCGGCCTCGCGACGACGATCAGCGACAACATCGTCGGCACGATGTGGGACAAGCTGCTCGTCAACGTCGCGACCGGCGCGCTGACCGGCGTCACCGGCCTCACCTACGGCCAGCTTTACGACGAGCCACTGCTGAAGGCGACGTCGCTCGCGGCTGTCGCCGAGGCGATCGCGGCGGCACAGGCGGCCGGCGTCAAGCTGTCGATGACCGATCCCGAACAGGCATGGACGCTCGCCGCCGCGGGGCTGCCCGCGGCCTTCAAGACCTCGATGTTGCAAAGCCTGGAAAAAGGCTCGATCACCGAGATCGACTTCATCAACGGTTCGGTCGTGCGCGCCGGGCAGCGCTACGGCGTACCGACCCCGGTCAACGCCACGCTCGTCGCCTGCATCAAGGGGCTGGAGCGCGCAATGGCCGACCGCCGGCGCGAGGAGGCTGCCGCATGAATGCCACGAAAGCCTATCTCGAACACGTTGCGATCTGGGTGAAGGACATCCGCTGGCACATCCGCTTCTTCGAGGACGTGCTCGGCATGACGCTGCGCGAAGTGGACGGCACGCCCGACGCGCCGCGGCAGTACTGGACGCTCGGCGGCCTGCAGTTCATCCACGCGCCGGAACACGACGGCCCCGAAGGCCGGCTCGCGCATCTCGGCGTGATGTGCGAAGACCTGGAGGCCGCGCTGGCTGCGGCGCGGCGGTTCGACGTGACGGAGATGCCGCAAGGGCGCAACTGGCTTCGCCTGCCCGACGGGCTCGCCGTCGAGCTGATTCAGGCCCGGCCAGCTTCGTGCGTCGCACAGGCCCTGGCGATCGACCCGCGCGCGGAGGCATGACCATGACGATCGTCGAGAAATACTGGGACGACGCCCGCGAGGGCGACACATGCACGAGCCCGAGCTACGTCGTGACCAAGGAGCGCATTCTCGCGTATGCCGACCTCACCGGCGACCACACGCCCGTTCACGTGGACGAGGATTACGCGAACGCCAGCCATTTCGGCTGTCTCGTCGCGCACGGGCTGTTCGGCCTGTCCGTTGCCGACGGCCTGAAGACCCAGAGCGACTATCGCTTCCTGCCGGGCATGTCGCTCGGCTGGACCTGGGATTTCCTGCTGCCGATCAAGGTCGGCGACGTGCTGCACGTGACGTTCCGCGTCGGCTCGATGCGGGCGAGCAAGAGCCGCCCGGACTGGGGCATCGTCGTGCTGCCGTCGGAACTGATCAATCAGGACGGGCAGGTCGTTCAACGCGGCGAACATCGTCTGATGGTGCCGCGCCGCCCGGAGGCACGGTAATGCAGGCTCGTCCCCTCGAAGGCATTCGCGTCGTTGACTACAGCCATTTCCTCGCCGGCCCGTATGTCGGGCGCTGTCTCGCCGCGCTCGGCGCCGAAGTCATCAAGGTCGAGCGTCCCGGCGACGGCGACGCCGGGCGCCAGCACGCGACCGTGCTCGACGACCAGCAAAGCGGCTACTTCCTGCAGCTCAACATGGGCAAGCGCGGCGTGAGCGTGAACATGAAGGACGCGCGCGGCAAGGCGTTCATGCAGCGGCTGTGCGACTCCGCCGACGTCTTCATCGAGAACTACCGGCCGGGCGCGCTGGACAAGCTCGGGCTCGGCTATGCCGAACTGTCGGCGCGCAATCCGGGCCTCGTCTACTGCTCGATTTCGGCGTACGGTCACACCGGCCCCGACGCACATCGCGCGGGCTTCGGGCTGATCGCCGAAGCGAAGAGCGGGATCATGCAGATGGTCGGCACGCCCGGCGAGCGCCCGCCGCTGCTGCGCATTTCGCTCGGCGACATGTACACCGGCATTCATGCGGTCGCGGCGATCAACGCCGCGCTGCTGGGGCGCGTGAAGAGCGGCCGCGGGCAACACGTCGACATGGCGCTGTACGACACGCTGGTGTCGATGCACGAATACGCGGTGCAGTGCTACACGCTGAAGGGCGTGCTGCCCGAGCAGACCGGGCACGACATGCCCACCTCGACACTCTATGGCGTGTTCCGTGCCGCGGACGGCGATCTCGTGATCGCCGCGCAGGTCGACGACGCGTGGAAGCGCTTCGCACAACTGATCGCAACGCACGGCGGCCCGGCGGGTTTCGGCGCCGACCCGCGGTTTCACGACGGCACCGGGCGCAATGCGCACCGCGCGGAGATTCTGTCGGTGGTCGAACCGTGGGTGGCCGCGCGTTCCGTCGCGTCGGTACTGGACCTGCTGGACGGCATCGACGTTCCGTGCGCGAAGGTGCAGCGCATCGACGAGGTGTTGAACGATCCGCAGATCCAGGCCAGGGGCATGGTCGTCGAGCAACAGCATCCGCGCTACGGGACACTGCGGCTACCCAACCTGCCGTTCCGGTTTTCCGATTGCGATACGACGATTCGCGACGTCGCGCCCGATCTCGGGCAGCACAACGCGGAAGTCGCGCGTTCCCTTGGGTTCGATTCGGCCGAAATCGACGCGATGCAGGCCGATGGCGTCCTCTATTCGAAAGCGAACCAACGATGACTGATCGATACGCGGTGATCGGCAATCCGATCGGGCACACGAAATCCCCGCTGATTCACGGCCTCTTCGCGCAAGAGACGCGGCAGGACCTCCGCTATACGGCGATCGAAGGCCCGATCGAGCCGGCAGGCGCTTTTGCTGCAACGGTGCGTGCGTTTTTCGATGGCGGCGGCAAGGGCATCAACGTCACCGCGCCGTTCAAGCTCGACGCGTTCGCGATGTCGGACGAACGCAGCGAGCGTGCGCGCCTCGCGGGCGCGGCCAATGCACTCAAGTTCGACGGCGGCCGCATCCTGGCGGACAACTTCGACGGCATCGGACTGGTTCGCGATATCGAAGCGAACCTCAATCTGCCGATGGCCGGCAAGCGCGTGCTGGTGCTCGGCGCGGGCGGTGCGGCGCGCGGCGCGCTGTTGCCGTTCCTCGAAGCCGGCCCGGCGGAACTCGTGATTGCGAATCGCGACGTCGACAAGGCGCGTGCACTGGCCGCGCAGGTCGCCGGGCGCGGTCCGCTCGTCGCCGGCAGCTACGCGGACCTCGCGCGGATGGGACGTTTCGACCTGGTCGTCAATGCGACGTCGGCCAGCCTCACCGGCGACCTGCCGCCCGTCCCGCCGAGCGTGTTCAGTCCGACGGGAACCGCCTACGAACTCGCCTATGGCAAGCGGCTCACGCCGTTCCTCCGGCTCGCGAAAAACGCGGGCGTGCACGGCATCGCGGACGGCGTCGGCATGCTGGTCGAGCAGGCGGCCGAGGCGTTCGCATGGTGGCGCGGCGTGCGCCCCGCGACCAGTTCGGTGATCGACCGGCTGGCCGTGCCGTTCGACTGAATACGCGATGAGGTGTCGGCATGCAGGCGATCCCGATGCGCGACGGCATCGAACGCCGCAGGAGCGGCAGGCGCGACCGGGTAGACTCGGCGCGTCCATACCAACGAGCCGCGCCGGGCAACGTTGCCTTGCCGCCCCCCTTCCCCCGCCCGAGACCGTGCCGAACCCCGTCATGCCGGACACCACCCGCCCCGCTCGCCTGAACTTCGCGCTCATGTTGCCGCTGCTGCTGGCGGCCCAGCCGGTGGCGACCGACAGTTATCTGCCGGCGCTGCCTGAAATCGCCGCGACGCTCGGCTCCGCCAGCGTCAGCCTCACGGTGTTCGCATTGATATTCGGTATCGGACAGTTGCCGATGGGCGGTCTGTCCGACCGGTTCGGCCGTCGCCCCGTCTTGCTGGCCGGCCTGACGCTCTATGCGCTGACCGCATTGGCGGCGGCGCTCGTGTCGACCGCCGCGATGCTGGTGACCGCGCGTGCGATGCAGGGCTTTGCCATGGCCGCGATACTGGTATGCGCCCGCGCGACGGTGCGCGACCGGTATTCGGCGGGCGACGGCCCGTACGTGATGGCACGCGGCTTCATGGGAATGGGGATGATGGCGTTCCTCGCCCCGATCGTCGGGGCGTACGTCACGCAGCACGCCGGCTGGCGATGGGTACTCGCGGGGATGAGCCTGTATGCGTTCGGCTTGCTCGTCATGTGCGGGTACGGCTTCGAGGAAAGCGCCGCGAGAATCGCGCCGCGCCGGAACGCGACCGGGGACGTGCGCGAGATATTCGGCAATGCCCCGTTCAGGGTATGGACGCTGCTGGCCGCGTCGACGTACACCGGCATGTTCTGTTTTCTGCTGCTTTCTCCGACGATCTATATCCGGCAGTTCGGCATCTCGCCGCAGCGATACGGCTGGATCCCCGCGAGCGGGACGCTCGTCTATGTCCTGAGTACCTTTGGCTGCCGGCAGTTGCTGCGACGTCAAAGCATGCTGCGCACGGTGCGCCAGGGCGCAACGTTGAGCCTGTCAGGCGCGGCGATCCAGGCGTTGGGATGTGCGCTGCTTCCCGGCAGCATCTGGCCGCTGCTCGTCGGGCATGGCGTGTATTGCCTCGGCCACGGAATCCATCAGCCTTGCGGGCAGGCAGGAGCGGTCAGCGGCCTGCCTCATCTTGCCGGTCGCGCGGTATCGTGGTCCGGCTTCATCATGATGTTCTTCGCTTTCGGCGTGGGACAGACGGCGGCGGTTTTCATCGATCCGCGCTATCAGTCGAGCGCTTGGCCGATGGTGGTGCCGATGCTCGTCGTCGGCGTCACGCTGGTCGCGATCGCGTTTGCGTGGTTGCCGAAAATCGGCGATGCGACTTTGGTCGCGGCAACGGTTCCGGCGCGCGCGGTGGAGGGTCGCTGAGTTGCGGCGGAGAATCGGCAGGTGAAGATCGCATGGCAGCGCCAGCAGATGCCAGTCGAACGCGAAACCCGTCGCACGATAGTCGGCCACGATCTCGTCGCCCCACGATGCTGGAGGCAAGCTCGGTACCGCGTCGTCGCGTCCGGTGCCGCGCAGCGGATCTCGAACACGCACGGCAACCTCGAACCCGAAGCGCTGCGCCGATCGGCCAATCCGGCGCGGACGAAAACGCTCCCGGCTATCGGGAAAACGGGAGGTACCGCGTCCGTCATCCATGCGGATCTCGCCGACGCAAGCCCCCAAACCATCAGCCCATCGTTTGCGCGAACGATTTCAGATACTTCATGCCCGTGTCGCACATGATCGTCACGATCGTGGCGTCCGGGCCGAGCCGTTCGGCGAGTCGCAATGCGCCGGTTACGTTGGCGCCGGTCGACGTACCGCAGAACAGCCCCTCCTCGGCGGCCAGCCGGAACGCCATGGCTCTCGCGTCCTCCGTCGAGACGCGCTCGAGTTCGTCCGCGATGCCGTCGCGCCAAAGCGGCACGACATAGCCCGCGCCGATTCCGTCGATCTTGTGCGCCCCGGTCGGCCCTCCCGACAGCACCGCCGATTCGGCCGGCTCGACACCGGCGATCCGGATGCGTGCGTCATGCTCGCGCAAGCGCCGCGAAATCCCGCGCAGCGACGCAGCCGTACCGACGCTCTGGACGAAACCGTCGAGACGGCCGCCGGTCTGCTCCCAGATCTCGTCGGCCATCTTCGTATAGGCGCCGAGCTGATCGGTGTTTTCCATCTGTGCGGTGAGGTATGCGCCCGTCTCACCGGCAATCCGGTGCGCTTCGCGAATCATGTCCTTCGTCAGCTTCTCGGTTTGCTTGCCGTTGTCGCTCGGGACGAGCGTCAGCTTCGCGCCAAGCAGGCGCATGTGATCGAGCTTCTCCTTCGCGAACGCATCCGATGAAACCAGATGCAGCGGATGCCGCTTGACGGCGCACACCAGCGCGAGCGACACGCCCGTGCTGCCGCCGGTGTACTCGACCACCGCGCCGCCGGGCGTCAGACGCCCATCGCGCTCGGGCGCTTCGATCATCGCCAGCGCGATCCGGTCTTTCATGCTGCCGGTCGGATTCTGGCTTTCGAGCTTGACGAACAAACGCGCACCGTTGTTCGGGACAACGTATCGTAACGGGACGAGCGGCGTGTTGCCGATCGTGTCGAGGATGCTGCCGGGAGTCGATTTCATGTTGATCTCTGAAGTGAGCGAGCCGGTACGAGCAGGCGGATGGCGGTCGAACAGGTCCGGGAATGCCGGAGATGCTTCGCAGTCTAGACGCGCGGCGAGGCCTTGCGCCATAGTCATAAATGACATTAATGGCGGCATTTACGACACCCTTTCGGCATGTAATCCGCTCTCCGTCTGACCGGAAATCCGATGCATGGGCGGGCGCGGCGCAAGCGCGCCACGCGTCGCCCGCCGCATTCGTTCAGACCGTACGCGACACCAGCTCGCCCAGCACCGTGTCCAGCGCGACATGGCCGCGCAAGATATCGTCAGGATTGCTGTCGAAATCGATCCAGCCTTCGTTGAAGCCATCCAGCATGCGCATGCGCGGGAGCGGATGTTTCATGCCCTGCGCGCGAAACAGCGCTTCCCACGTTCGCCTGTCGACGGCTTCCGCACGCACGTCCCGGCCCAAAACGCGAGCGAAGGCCAGCGCGAGATCGTGGGGGCTCACCCGGCGCGGGCCTTCGAGCTCGACGACACGCACACCGCGCCACGTCTGCTGCAGCAGTTCCGCCGCAACACGGCCCACGTCCGCGGTGGCGACCATCGGCACGGGCTTGTCGAGCGGCTGCAGGTAACTGGCGACGACGCCCCCGTCGCGCGCGGACGCGACATCCCACGCGGCGTTCTCCATGAACCAGCCGGGCCGCAGAAACGTCACCGGCATCGGCATCTCGCGCAGCGCCTGCTCCATCAGCGTGAGTTGCGTGAGCAGATTGGTCTCGTGGGCCTGCGCGCCGATCGTCGACAGGCAAACGACCTTTTCCGGACGCGCCGTCAGAAGCGCGGCGGATACGGCTTCGATCACCTTCCGCGCCTCGGGAAACCCGGGCGCCGGATCGAACACCGGCGGCAACAGGATGAAAACGCCCGACGCGCCGGCGAACGCGGCGGCGAGCGACGAAGGGTCTTCCATGACCGCGGTTGCCATCTCGCACCCGCGCTCCGCCCATGTCCTTGCCCGTGCCGTGTCGCGTACGACCGCGCGCACCGGCCGCCCCGCGGCCAGCAGCTCGCGAGCCAGTGCGCCGCCGACCTGGCCGGTGATTCCCGTGATTGCATACATTGCTCGTTCTCCATGTGTGAATACGTGGGTCGCATTCTGGACAAACGCCGAGCGAAACAAAACGACATGGATGGCATCAGATAAGTGACAACGCGTCATCAATTGGGCATGATCGACACGGATGCCCGGCAGCAACGCACCGTGCGGCGTTCGCGCGTCGGCCTTCCGTGGGCCGCTCGCCATCCGCTCCCCGTATTCACTCGAACGACGATGAGATCCAGTAGCGAAAAACTGTCCGGCAGCATCAGCGTGTTCGCCGCCGTGGTCGATGCCGGCACGTTCGCGGCTGCCGCCGACGTGATCGGCATGACGCCCCCGGGCGTCAGCCGAGCGATTGCCCGGCTGGAAAGAAGGCTGAACATCCGGCTGTTCAACCGAACGACGCGATCGGTGTCGCTCACCGAAGAGGGCCGCCGCTTTTACGAGCAGGTCATGCCCCATCTCGCCGGGCTGGAGGAAGCCGCCGCGGCGGCCGCAGGCGGCGCCTCCGCCGTGCGTGGAAAGCTGCGAATCAATCTGGATCCGGTCGTCTACCGGGCCATTCTCGGGCCACGGCTCGATGCGTTCATGGACGCACATCCCGAGCTCGAAATCGAGCTCATCGCGCGAGACAGCCTGGGCGACCTCGTCATGGACGGCTTCGACCTCGCCGTGCGATTCGGCGAACCGCGCGCATCCAGCCTGATCGCGAGAAAGCTGCTCGACACCGGCGTCGTGACGGTCGCGGCGCCCTCGTACATCGCGCGCCGGGGACGGCCGGCAAAACCCCAGGACCTCGAGAACGGGAGCCACCGCTGCCTGGAATTTCGCAACCCCGAGACAGGCAAGCCGTTCGCGTGGGAATTCCATCGCAAGCGCAAACGCATCGTGGTCGACACCCGCGGACGCCTCACGGTCAACGATCCGGGCGCGCTGTTCAACGCGTGCCTCGCCGGTTCCGGCATTGCGCAGATGCTGCTGCTCGGCGCCGAGCCGCTGATCGCCGACGGCCGGTTGATCGATCTCTTTCCCGAATGGGCCGACGAGCGGTATCCGTTATACGCGTACTACCCGTCCCGGCATCACGTGCCGGCAAAGACGCGCGCGTTCCTGGATTTCATGATCGAACTGACGCGCGTTCACGCGGACGTCGGCACGCGCTAGCGCGGTTCCGGCGGAGCCCACGGAACCTTGCCTCGGCATGCGCGGCGTACGACGGCGCCGCCGTCGACGCAGCGACGGCGTTCGAGCCCGGTCGCTCGCGTTGGCGAAGCAATGCCGGCCGTACCGAGGACGCTACCGATTGTCGGCACGCAGTTCCCGCACCCCACGGCCGAGCCGGCGCCGCAACAAGGCCCGCAACGTCGCCGCATCCGCATAGCCGACCTCGCTTGCGATCGTCTCCAGGTCGTAACCCATCGACACGAGGTTCTGCGCCCGTTCGATCCGGAGATCCTGGAAGAACGCCAGCGGCGACTTCCCGAGTACCGCCTCGGTACGACGCTGCAACGTGCGCGGTCCGACGGCCAATGCCGCTGCGGCTGCCTGAAGCGAGAAACCCAGGGAAAGATTCTCGCGAGCCCAGCGCTCGAATCGCGCGACCAATGGATCGGCGTGTGCAAGGTAATCCGGAATGATGTATTCGGCTTGCGATGCGCGCTTGTCGATCAGCATGAAGCGCGCCACGAGCGTGGCCAGTTCGGGACTGGCCTGACGCAGCAACCACAGCGCCAGGTCGAGATGGCCCATAGCCGACCCTGCCGTAATCAGGCGATCCGCGGCGACGACCATGCGCGACTCGTTCAGATCGACCGCCGGATAACGTTGACGAAAAAAAGGCGAGAGCGACCACGTAGTCGTCGCCTCGCGATGATCCAGAAGCCCGGCTTCGGCCAGCAAGAACGTACCGATACAGGCGGCGGCCACGCCGATGCCGCCAGCATGCCACGCACGAAGGTGCGCCATCGCATCGCGCACGTCTCGACGCTCCAGCGCCTGGGCGAGGCGTTCCGGCTCCCTGATACCGGGCGCGGGCACGACCACCCAGTTCGGGTGGCGCACGCTGCTTGCCGATTCCACCGCCATCGACAATCCATGCGCGGTGCGAATGCGTTTGCGCACGCCAGCCACCGTCACGTCGAAGGGTGGCGCGGCAAAGCCTTGAGCAGCAGCCAGTTCGTTGGCCATCGCGAAGGTATCCAGCAGCACCGTGAGCCCGGTATCGAACAGACCGTCGAGGGCCAGGATAGTCAATCTCATGTCGCAAACGTCGCTGTGAATATCGTTTACGACTATAGCCCGATTTGCGGGCAAAGCCCGGCGTGCATGTCGACGCGGCGCAGACGCGCGTCACGTCGCCCTCGCTTTTCCCACCCTTTGCGAAGGACACTTGCCCAGTAGCTCGACCAGCCGTGCCTCGCATCCGGAAAACGCGTATCCGCGCCGCTGCGAGAGTCACGGCGGCGCCCGTCTACTCGATGGCGAAAGCGGCCATCGACACGCTGACCCATACGCTCGCCATCGAGCTGGGGCCGCGCGGCATCGCCGCGAACGCCGTCGCGCCGGGCTTCACGCGCACGGATGCGAACGCCGCCTTTCGCGAGAATCCCGAACGCGTCAAGGCGGCCGAGGCGCAAATCGCGCTGGGCCGCTTTGGCGAGCCTTCGGAAATCGCCGCCGTCGTCGCGTTTCTGGCTTCCGACGACGGTCATTGGGTACCGGCCAGACGATCGAGGCGAACGGCGACGTGCGGGAATGACCGAACGCGGCCGCGTGCCGACCTATCCTGTCTGCAACACGGCCGGATCGATTTCGCGCGCGGTCAGCCCGAATTTCGCCATGCGGGCGCGATGGTCCGGCGAGCCGAGATATGAACGAAGTCGTCGGTTAACCGCCGTCAGAAGATTCCGGTTTTCCCGGTTGAACGAAAACGCGCCCAGCGGAGGGGTCCGCTGGCTGCCGTTTACCTCCGGCTCATGCGCGACGTCCTCGATCATCGCGCGGCCTATCCGGCTCGCAACGATCCGGTTTCCCAAGGCCGTGCTCGCGTAGGCGTCGATCACGCCGGAGAGAACGGCCGCGATCGCGTCGGCTTGCTGTTCGAAGACGACGATCTGCCGCCGACTCACGCCCGACGCGATCGCGGAATCATGCTGCACCTGCCCTGCAATGATGCCGAGACGCGCATCGGGACGTTCGGCGATCGACGCATAGCTGCGCAACGCCTTCGGGTTGCCGGGCCGGACCAGAAAGCCGTCCCCGATCCCCCACACCGGCACGCTGAACGCGACGGTATCGGCACGCTTCGGCGTCACAAAGAGCGGCACGTTCATGTCCCAGCGACCTGCTTCGACGCCGGGCAGCAATTCGCTGAACGTCGTCGGGCAATACTCGATTCGGGTGGCGCCAATCTGCCGGAGAATCGTCCCGGCGAGCTCGAGATCGGCGCCGGTAGCGGTGCCGTCCGCTTCGGTCCAGCCGAACGGCGGCTCTTCGATGTACGCAACGGTCAACTTCATCGCTTTCTCTCGCAAGCCGAAGAATCGATCGGGAATTCATCAGCTTACCGTGGGAAGTGGAGGTTCACTAAGCGTCGACAAAATTATTCCGGGCGTAAGCAAGTCGGCGAAATTTTCTTGACGCAACCGCCGAGGGTACGCGATGTAACGGCAAAGCAGCCATTGGAGTGACTCACTGCGACCACCCGAGCGAGTGGCGGGAAATGGCCGAAGTCGAGCGCATCGCCGGGTGCCCGGAACGCTTCGAATATGAATGCTGCGAGATGCGTCAACCGACCGAGTCAACAGAACGAGTGCTATCTCCGGTGACGCGTATTCAACGACGCTCCGTAATCGGACCCTCAGCGTCAACCGTCCCAACGGCGCCGATGGCGCCGCCAACGGAAATCGGTCCATGTGCTTCCAGATCACCGCGCACGGTCAGCGAGCCATGCACGGTGAGCGGGCCGTGAAACGTATTTTCGCCCTGACGTCTACGTATGGCATGCCCGTCGGGAGGAATCCGTTCAATCGTGGCCGCGGTGACCGGGCCGCGAGCGGAGATGTCACCAGCCACCGTCAGCGAGCCGTCGACAGTAACCGGCCCGAGAACGACGAGCGATCCGTCGACGCTGAGGGGCCCCGTGACGACCGGTTCGGCATGTCCCGACGTGACGAAGACAGAGGAGGCCAGCAGAACCGCGCGCGCCATCGCGCTTCCTGCCCGCCTCGATGCCATGCTCTTTCCTGGCGCCAGATGAAGCATTTCACGTGTCCTCCTGCCCGGTGCTACTTACGCGAGCGCGAGCGGTCCACTGACTCGCGACGGGCGGCTGCGGCTAAAGCACGCCCGGACGCTATTGATCCAGTCTAGTCACGGAGTTGACGAGCACAAGCGGCATCGGCGCGATAGCGCGACGCGGCGCGACAGCACACGAGACTTCTGAACTACGCTGGCGCGTCGTGTGCTAAAAAGATTTGACTATCGCAAATGGCTTCCGTCAGGATTGACTGCTTCATCGTCTTTCCTGGAAGGGTAGTATTTCTTCTTCTGCTCAAGCTCATAGAAGAGTGTGCCGTGAATACCGTTCACGTCCTTCTTCTTCACCGGACGAGCCCATATCTCGGCGAAAGCAGCATCCAACGACGCCTCATCGGATCGGCCATAAACCTCGTCGATGAATGCAATGTCAGTCTCCTTCGGAAATATCAAGTCAAACTGCTCGTCTGTCGCCGCAAAAATGTCATAAACACAATTTTCTGCGCCGTCGATAATCTGAATATTTTTCATTTCTGAAGCGGACCTCCAAAGCAGCATCTGGCCCGCCAGATGCTGCACCATTATGCGCGATCACGGCAGGGTATGGGCTTGAACAACCGTCTCCTGCAGTCTGCAGCCAGACTCGTTCGGCTGTAGTCGACCCGAAGCGGCCGGTCAATTTGACGACAAGCGGTCATCTACATTAAGTGCGCGCGATATCGTCCGTACACGAGCAGCGCGAAAAACAGTAATAAGGCTAAAGCACCAACAAGCAGTGCCACCCTTGCTACGCGCGCCCAGCTATCAATTTGTGGGTCGTTCAGTGATCTATAGTCACCGCTCACCAGCCAGATAATCGGCGCGTAGTTGAATTTACTGTCCTTTCCAAGGAACGCGCTTTCTCCCGGATAGCGGCTCTGCAGTTTGGCGGCGATTCTACTCTGCATAAGGCCGCTGACCAGCAGGCCGATCGCGGCTAGCGCGATAAGCAACTCGAAAACGTGCATGATATCGGCGGAGTTCATGTCGTGAAATTCTTCCTGAGTGCACTACCGTTGCTACGAAACATTATCGACGGTTTTCATATAAAGGCCGACTGACCGCTTCTGGCCGGTAACGCCTATCGCCATCCCCGACCGCAAGCCGGCTGGCGAACCTCGAGCGATCGCATGCGGGCCACTGCGAACTCATCGGCTAAAGCAACTTTTCGCGATCACTCGAGCCCACCAGCAGCAAACTGCCGCAACCTCCGCCCCAAGCGATGCAGCACCACCATCCCGCGCGCCTCCGAGCGGACTCGCGCAAAGCCAACGCATCCCCGGCCCCCGCTTCCTGCCTCACACGCCTCTCGGCAGCCGCACCGCGAATACGGTTTCCGTCTGATCGGACCGCGCGTCGATCCGGCCGCGATGCGCCTTGGCAATTTCGTTGGCGATGAACAAGCCGAGTCCCAGGCCGGTATCGTCACCCGTTCTGTCCGAACGATCCGCTCCGCGCTGGAGCGGATCGAAGATGCGGTCCAGCGTGAGCCGATCGATGGCCGGGCCGTTATTGCCGATCTCGATGAGCACTTCCGCGCCGCCCGCCTCGGCCATCACCCGCACCGGTGTCCCGGCCGCGCCGTACTTGACGGCATTGCTCACCAGATTACTCAACAGTTGCTGCATTCGCTGATCGTCCCAATCACCTCGCAGATCGCCGCTCATATCGAGCGTAATTTCGCGATCGGGATGACCTGCCCGCAATTCGTCCACCACATTGACGAGCACGTGCGCGAGATCGATCTTGCGGGGAACGACGTTGATGCCCAGTCCGAGCTGGGTTCGATTGAAATCGCAGAGATCGTCGAGAAGGCCGTGCATGCGGGCACCGCTTCTGATCAGGCGCGCGGCTGCTTCCGATACCTCCTCACCTGCATTGAGCGCGGCGAGATACGACGCCGTGACCTGGATCGTCTGCAGCGGCGTGCGCATGTCGTGGCCCAGCATGCCGAGGAGCAAGTTGCGAGCCTGCTCGATCTCTTCGGTAAAAAAGGCGACGGATTCCGCCAGCGCCTGATCGATCGCCTCGTTGAAGCGAATCACGTCGTCCAGATGGGGCACGCTCGGTCGACACTCGTCGATCCACAGGCGCAACACGCTGGCGCGCAGTGCCCGATACTCGGCTGCCAGCTGGTTGATGTTGAAACCCCGCCGGGCGCGCAGGGCGGCATGAGTCTGGGCGGCCGTCTCTCCGGCATTCACTGGCTCGGGTGCGTGCCCCAGCGATTTTTGGCGTTGCGCTTCCCTCGTTTGCGGCGTCGCGATGTCCTTGGCGACGGCGGTCAGAATCTCACGCGCGTGATCGCGTAGCCCGATCGAGTTCATGTTCCGCGCGGCCGGTAGCAGGGTGGCGGCGAACGCTTCCCACTGCACCAGGATCGGTTCCATGTTCCGTACGATGAAATCAGCAAGCCGCATGTCGCCCCTCACAACGGAATGAACGATGGACACTGCAGTCGAACCGCACGATATCACGTGAATATCGGCGTCAGCCGGCGATTCGATCGCCGTCGTCGTTTCCGCCCGCGCGGGCGGAGAGCGTCGCGCGGCGGCTTCGATCGACCGCGCCCGCCGGCCACCGTCGAGCGCCGGGCGCGGCATTCGGCACCTTTGAACGATATGCTGCTGAATTGACGATCGCGACAGGGCCGAAGCGACCCTCGATTCGCACGCACGTCACGTCGGGCGACTAGCATTGCCGACAATCGGTTCGGCGATGCCGTTCGATTGCGGCGGCACCGGCAGCACGAACCTTGCGACGCGCTCGTTCGACTTCCATCCCGACGCCGGATTCGGCCACATTTTCCTGCCACGGCCGGCCGCCGGCACGAAACTGCACATGCCCAGGAAAAAATCCAGCCTCTGGTTGCGGCCTCTCGACCTGTTTGCCATCGCGACCGGCGCGCGCCCGAAGAAGCAGGTCGGCAGGTCGCGGCCGGCTGTCAAAAAGGCGACCCCAAAGGCCGCCCCACGAACCGTCGAGCCGGCCGTCACCGCCCGTACCGCCAGGCGGACAGGCTCTGCGCACGGCGCGCGCGCCCCGTCGGCCCGGCCGCCCGGCACCTGGCTCCGCTCGTTTCATTCCGCCGGCCCGAGCGCCGGCCGGCTCGTGAACCATCTGGCGTACGCGCTGTATCTCCCCGTCGCCCCGGCGGCAACCGAGGGCATGCCGGCCGTCGTCATGCTGCACGGCTGCAAGCAGACCGCCGAATCGTTCGCCGCGGGCACGCGCATGTGCCGTCTTGCGGAGCGATCCGGGTTCGCCGTGCTGTTTCCCGAACAGGCCAAGACGGCCCATGCGCACCGCTGCTGGCACTGGCATGGCGACGCGACCCAGTCCGAAGCCGCGGCCGTCGCGTCGCTGGTCGACGCCATCGTGCGGCGCCACGGCTTCGATCGCGACCGGATCTACGTGGCCGGCATGTCTGCGGGCGCCGGGCTCGCCGCGGCGCTGGCGATACGGTATCCCGACCGCTTCGCGGCGGTCGGCCTGCACTCGGGCCCGGCGATCACGCCGCCGTCGTCGACGATGGCCGCGATGAGCCTGATGCGTCGCGGCATCCGCGACGATCCGATCCATGTGCTCGACGCGTGCACCGACGTCGCGTCCTATCCCGGCATGCCGGCGCTCGTCGTCCACGGCGCGCTCGATACGGTCGTGACCGACCGCAATGCGACGCAGCTCGGCATCGCGTTCGCGCGACTCAACCGGCTCGTCGATGAACACGGCGCGATCCGCGTCGGCGAGCAACGCCGCTACGCGCAGGACGAGGCGGACTACATCGATTATCTGAAGCGTGGACGGCTGGTCGTCAGGGTGTGTGTCGTTCGCGGGCTGCGGCATGCATGGAGCGGCGGAGATCCGGACGAGCCGTTCCATTCCGCCACGGGGCCGGACGCGACCGCGATGTTCTGGCATTTCTTTCGTCGTCAGCGCCGCAAGCGATCGGCATGACACACGACGCCCGCGACCGCTCGCCGTCATGTCGTCACGCCCGTTGCTCCTGCGCTGCCGCGTGCGTGCGGTCGCCGGCGCGTCGAACCGGCAACCGTATCCGGAAGGTCGTGCCGCGCCCCGGCTCGCTGGTCACGTCGATGGTGCCGCGATGACGCTCGACGATGCCGTGCGATACCGACAGTCCGAGCCCCGTGCCCTGCCCGACCGGCTTCGTGGTGAAGAACGGATCGAAGATCCGCCGCGCGACGTCGGGCGTCATGCCGACGCCGGTATCGCTGATCGCGATCGACACCTGATCGCCGTCGCTCGACGTGCGGATCGTGATCACGCCGCGCTCCGGAATCGCTTGCGCCGCGTTGACCAGCAGGTTCATGAAAACCTGGTTCAACTGCGACGGCAGGCATTCGACGTGCGGGACATCGCCGTAATCGCGCACGATGTCGGCCTTGTACTTGAGTTCGTTGTGGACGACGTTGAGCGTGCTCTCGAGGCCCGCATGGAGATCGACCACGCTCCATTCGTCGCTGGCCGGACGCGAGAAATCGCGCAGGTCCTGCACGATGCGCCGCACACGTAGCGCGCCGTCGATCGACTCGTCGATCAACAGCGCGATCTCGTCCCGGACATAGTCGAGATCCGCCGCGCGGCGCACGGCCGCCAACGCGTCGCGGGTGGCGGGGTCGAGCTGCGGCAGCACGGCTTCATGTGCCGCGACCACGTCGAGCAGGCTGTGCACCCATGTCTTCAACGTATTGAGGTTCGCGCTGACGAAGCCGATCGGATTGTTGATCTCGTGCGCGACGCCGGCCGCGAGCTGGCCGATCGACGCGAGCTTTTCCGACTGCAGCAACTGGTCGTGCGTTTCCTCGAGCGCATGCAGCAAACGCCGCTGTTCGTCCTTCTCCTGTTCGAGCAGCGCGTGCGCGGCCTTGCGTTCGTCGATCTCGGCCGCCATGTTCTCGCGCGTGCGTTGCAGCATCCGTGTCGTTTGCTCGTAGCTATGCAGCGCGCGTTCGAGTTCGCTGGTTCTCGATCGCACGAGCCGTTCGAGCGTGTCGGTCATCCCGCGCAGAAAAGTTGTGCGCGCATCGAAACGGCACACCAGCAGCGTGACGACCAGCGTCGCCATCGTAAACAACGCGACCGTCGTCGCGAGCCACGGCGCATCGACCCCGTTCGCGGCGCCGCACCGCGCATCCGGCGCGAAATGCGCGGCCGCCATCGCCGTGTAGTGCATGCCGGTAATCGCGATGCCCATGACGACGGCCGCGCCGATGCGCTGCGCGGTCGCGTGGCGCGCCTGCTGCATGCGCAACGCCTGCGCGATCCACAGTGCAGCCGTCGACGCGATCACCGCGATGCCGATCGACGCAGCGAACAGCGCGGCATCGTAGCGAATGCCGGGCTGCATGTGCATCGCGGCCATCCCCGTGTAATGCATGCCGGCGATCCCGCCGCCCATCAGCACGCCGCCCGCGCACAGCCGCCACCAGGCCAGCCGTGCGCGCGTGACGACGTTCAGCGCGAAATACGATACGAGCACCGCGATCGCCAGCGACGCGCCGGTTTCCTGCCATGCATAGCCGAGCGGCACCGGCAGCGAAAACGCGAGCATGCCGACGAAATGCATCGACCAGATTCCGGTGCCCATCGCCGCCGCGCCGCCACCGAGCCATGCGCGCTTGAGCTTCGGATTGTCGAGCAGCGAGATGAACGCGGCGAGGTCGAGCGTCGTATAGGACGCAAGCGTCGCGATCGCGAGCGACAGCAGGACGAGCGAAACGTTGTAGATGCCATGCATGATCGGACGCCCGGAACGGGTTGAATGCATCGCCGCGGCGCGGGCGGTCGCGCGCACCGCGGCCATCGGGCCGGCGTTTCGGCGTCAGGCCGGCGGCGCGCCGGCACCGGGGGCGTGCGCCTGCCCGGCCGGACGGGCCAGCACGAGAATGTCGAACGGCGTGCCCTCGCGCATCTCGAAGCGGCGCACGAGCTCGATCTGGTGCGCGGACATCACGCTGCCTTTCGTCATCAACAGCACGCCGCGATGCGTGCGCAGATCGTCGGCGAGCTGCATCCCCTCGCGCAGTTGAGCCGACCGGATTTCCGCGACGGACGCCGCGATGCCGAGACTCGCCGGATCCCGCATCAACTCGATGAAGCGCGCAACCAGTTGCGGGTCGTAACGCACGTTCGCCTGCGAGCGCAACACGTCGATCGCCTGTTCGATCGAATGCGGCGCACCGATTTCGCCGTTGCGCAGCCCCTCGAAATCGCGCGCGATCGCGACGATCCGCGACCCGACCGGGATCGCGTCGCCGACCAGGCCGTCCGGTGTGCCACGGCCGTTGAAGCGCTCGTACTGGTGCAACACGATCGACGCGACCTTGTGCAACTGGGCAACCGGCGTGAGCACCATCTGCGCACGCAACGGATGCTCCTGAAACATGCGGTGCTCGTCCGTCGTCATCCGCGTGAGCGGCTTGTGCAGCAATTCATCCGGCAGCGACAGCTTGCCGATGCCGTGCAACAGCCCCGCGAAATAGACGTCCTGCGCGTGCAGTTCGCTCATCCCGGCTGCCAGCGCGAGCCGTCGCGCGATCTCGCCGACCCGCATCGCATGCCCGCTCGCGGCCCCGCAGCGCAGCTCGATCATGCTCGCGCACACCTGGACCATCGCCGTGAAACTGCTTTTCAGGTCGCTTTGCGCCGCCTCGAGAAACATCACCGTCTGGCCAAGCTCTTCGGTGCGCGCGCGCACCTGCGTTTCGAGGTCCGTATTGAAACGGCGCAGCGCTTCGTTCTGCGCCTCCGTCAGCGCCGCCAGCCGGGCCGCTTCGCGACGCAGACGGCGCTGCTCCAGCGCCTGCTCGATGGTCAACAGCAGGTCGTGATCGTCCCACGGCTTGTTCAGGTAGCGATACACGCCGCCTTCGTTGACGGCCTGCATGATCGACGCGATCTCCGCATAGCCGGTCAGCAAAATGCGCATCGTGTCCGGGTACAGCCCCCGCGCGCGCGCCAGGAATTCCGCGCCACTCATGTGCGGCATCCGCATGTCTGACACGATCAGGTCGATTTCGGTCGACGCCAGGATCGCGAGTGCGGCCTCGCCGCTGTCGGCGGTCACGATGTCGTAGCCGGTGGGCCGGAACACGCGCCTGAGCGCCGACAGCACGTTCGGTTCGTCGTCGACCAGCAGGATCGACGGTACGCGGGCCGCCTCGCCCGATGCCGCTGCGCTGTCGGACGTTTCGGACGGCACGGCATTCACGTCGTTTGTTGCAGATGTCGTCATAGTCCGCCTCGGATCAATTATTTACGCCCTCTCTGCAACATCGGCCGGCTCCGCATTTTCCACATGGGTGGAAACGCTAATGTGCGTGTGTCGATTTCAACCGGAATGCATCGCGCGAATGCTATGTCGTCGACGCGCCGGGTTCGCGCCGGTAGTAGATGTCCCACTCCGCTTCGCCGGTTCGCACGAAGCCGTGCCGTTCGTAGAAGCGGTTCGAGTCGCTGCCGCGCAATGCGCCGACGCGAACGGGCATCCGGTGTTCGTCGGCTTCGGCAAGGATCTCGCGCAGCACGGCGGCGCCGATGCCCCTCCCCTGGTGCGCGGGCACGATGTACAGGTGGTCGAGCAGCCAGTGATCCGTCATCGGGCGAAGCGTATAGAAGCCCGCACGCGAATGGTCGATCTCGATGAAACGGCAGAGCGCCGGATCGAACGACACGAGAAACCGGTCGCGCGCACGCTGCGGATCGAAACGGCCGATGCGTTCGAGGCTGTCGCGCATCGCGGCAATGCGGATCGCGACGAGGGTTTCGGCGTCGGCGTGCGTGACGGGGGCGAAGGTCGGGGTCATGGTAATCAGGCTGGCGGGATGCATGGGAAGGCGAGCACTCGGCTTGGCGGTGCGGCGCCACCCGGGCATCGAGGATGATGCGATCTCCTCCGGGTGGCTTGATGCGTTGCGCTCGCGTGCCGACTCGCGGCGGCTTCGCTCGAAGGAGACCTCAGCGCCGCGCGCCTCTCCTGATCGGAGGGCGCGAGGCAAGCGAACCGATTCAACCGGCTCAATGAATAAAAAGCGCTGGCCGATGAACTGGCCAGCAAATCGGTCCTGGCGATCCGAGGTTGAGTGTGCCAGGACCACATGCATCAGACGATGTACGCGTGCAGACAGACGGGCATGTCGAACGTTCGGTCACGCCGATCGGGACGTTCCGGCTCGAGCCCGCGCCCAAACTGTGATCGCAGTTCAGGCCGGGCTAACCGAAGCGATCATGTCTGCACCGACGTCCGTCAACCTGAACGCATCGACGGGCTTCGGCACTTCCCATGTTGCGATCATCGCGTCGGTCGGCAGATAGTCGGGATCGGCCGACGCGACTCCGGCCCACACGCCCTGAGACATCCGTCTGCCATGGAGATAAAAGTGCAGCTCCCTGCCAGCGCGCTCGCACGTACACTTGATTCTCTCCACCGATCGGCCCAATCCTCGAATCCGTGCGACCTGGCTGCGATCCAGCTCGAACGTGGCGCTCATCACCCCGTCGCAATCGACAATGCCGATCATGTTGCTGTCATCGGTGAATATCCACGACGGATGCGGCGTGCCTAAACGCAGCATGAAAAAATCTGCGGATTCCGAACCAACCATCATGTTTCTCCTGCAATGATACGTTGCTCTACCAACTACCACTTGATCGATACGCTCGTTCATCCAACCTGGTCTCCGCGCCACGCCCGGATGCCCGAGTGGCCGCACGCCGGCTCCTCGCACTGGGCGCGCGCAACGCCGAAACGCGCGGCGGCCGGCGGTTTCGAAGCGCCTACACACTTGCCTGACCAGTCACGGTCTCTGCGGCCATGCTGTCCGAACCGGAAAGCCTCACCGCAACAGCCGCTGCCGCCGTGCTTCCGTAGACGTTCAGGGCGGTTCTTCCCATATCGAAAAAGGCGTCGACGCCCAACAGCAGCAGCACCGCATCGGCCGGCAAGCCGATCGACGTGAGAACGATGGTGATGGCCACGATCGCCCCGGAGGGCACATTGGCCGCTCCATCGATGGTGACGATCGTCAGGATCAAAATCGTGATCACCAGCGGCCAGGACCAGGCAAGGTGATAGGCGTCGGCCAGGTAGCCGACCGCGAGGGCTGTATAGAGCACCGCGCCGTCGCGATTGAAAATATAGGCCAGAGGCAGAATCGTGGACGCCACGCCGTAAGGCACGCCCAGTTCAACCAGCTTCTTCAGGTGCAGCGGATAGGTAATTTCGGACGAACGCGTCGTGAAACCAAGGATCAGCGGTTCCCTCACCTTCCTGAGCACGGCAAGCGGCGACTGACCGGCGACGCGAATGACGATGGTGAGTACCACCGCCAGAATCGCCATGCCGAGATAGGCCACGCCCAGAAGCTCGATGAGCGAATGCGCGCCCGCAAAGCCCTTGGCCGACAACAACTGCGCGATCGCGGCGAAGATCGCGAGCGGCGACCATGCGATCACCCACTGGATCATCTTGAACAGGCCCGACAGCAGCGCCTCGAAAACGGCGATCGCAGGCTCGGCACGCTCCGGGGCGGCCGACAATGCCGCGCCGAAAATGACGCCGAACACGAGCACCGGGAGAGAATTCCCTGCGGAAAGCGCGGCGACGATGTTGGCGGGGATCAAATCGACGAGAAATTTCGTCCAGTCGATGCTGGACGCGAGCGCCGCGGGCATCGATCCGGAGTGCGTCATGCTCGCCCCGAGACCCGGTCGAAACACGAAGTTGAGCAGCAGCCCGAACGATGCAGCCAAGCCCGTCATGCAGACGAAGAAGCCGATGCTGAACAGTGCGACCTTGCCAAGCCGCTCGCGAAGCCTGCCCGCACGAAAGACCCCGACCGTGACCGACAGGAAGATCAACGGCATGACGACCATCTTGATCGCGTGGCCGAACATCGTGCTCAGAAAACCCAGCTTCGCGGCAAAGCCCGGCGCAAACACGCCGCAGGCGACGCCCAGGACGAGGCCGCCAAGCATTTGCATCGGAAGAGAAAGCCCTTTATTTTTCGTGTTCATGCCGCGCCTTTAGCAGTTTTATCCGTGCCGGCGTACCGTCAACGATGTGATTCCACATATGCTGACGCGCAAGCTCGCCGTCGTTCGCTTCGATTGCGTGAAAGATGTGCAGGTGCTCGATCGTGCCGCGCCGAACGGTTTCAGCGTCGCCGCGCGGGAGTTCGTTCAAGGCCAAGGTCTGGGCCCGCAATAGACCATACGCCGATGAGATTCGCACGTTCCGTGCGGCAGCAAACAACTCTTGATGAAACACCCAACCGATACGCTGCTCGAGCATGATGTCCGAAACATCCCGGTCGACCAGTTTCCGCATTTTTTCCGCCGCGTCGCGAAGGCCCGCCGTGACTCCCGATCTCGCTGCGAGAAACGCTGCGGTACTCTCCAGGGCCAGCCGCATTTCAAAAATTTCGCGCAGATCGCTGGTAGTCGGCGACGCGACATAAGTGCCGCTCTTTTCGATCACGACGACCAGCCCTTCGGACTCGAGCAAATGCAATGCGCTGCGCACCGGCATTTGGCCGAAACCCAGTTCGTCCGACAGGCCTCGGTGGGATACTTTCTGCCCAGGTGCAAGACGGCCGTCGAAGATCCTCGATCGAATCTCGTCGTAGGCCAGTTCTGCATCTGTCGAGACTTTCGACGTCATCTGTGATCGCAGTTAGCGTATGATTCAAAAAGAAACTGATAGGAAATTACCCTTACTGGGCGTGCCCGGCAACTGCTAATTTTGCGAGTGGGCGTGCCGAAAGAGAATTGGAAGAAAATCTGCGTCACGAAGAGAGCCGATAATTATATGACTTCACAAGAAGTGCGCTTTACCATCTGTGCCGTCCGTGCGGAAGAAACCTATCCTCTCAGAGCCGCAGTCTTGATGGCCGGGGATGAAGAGGGAAGCGCTCTAGACGGGGACCATGCTCCAACGACCATGCATTTTGCCGTTCGTGACAACGACAGTATCGTTGCCGTGGCATCGGTGTGTAAGGAAGGACAATCCGGCGTTTCGAACGCTGACGCGTGGCGCCTTCGCGGCATGGCCGTCCATCCGTCGGTACGCGGCCTGGGATTCGGACGCCTGCTGGTCAATCTATCCATTCGCCATGTTCGCGAACAGCGCGGCACCCTGCTCTGGTGTACGGCGCGCGAATCGGCATACCCATTCTACGAAATGCTCGGCTTTGAACGCGATCCGATACCGATTTCAATGCATGGCCGCGACGACATGAAATTCTATCTAATGCAACGCCAAATCGCGGGCTGATTTCATCTGCGATCGAAGTTCGATCGCCGCCACCGGGGCACGATACTGGGCGTTGGGCTACCGGCCCGGAAATACCGATTCGCCCAGCGCTCTCATTAGCCCGTTCGCCCGCGCGAAAATCGAGATCGCGCGCGATGACGGCTATCGCAACGCCCGCCTCCTTCAGCGCACCGCCGAACGGTAGCGCCATCCGCTCGTCTCGCGCGTTTCCGGCCAATACGGACGGGTACTCGACAATCGCTTTTTCCGTTTCGATTATTGCAATCCGGGAGAAAATGGAGCGATGACCAAGGACGAACCTTGGCGACCCATTTTCGGCGGCGGCTCTCCGCTGGTCTAACGATCGAATTTGACTGGTGTTGCGCAGTCGTCACCACGAACTGCAGACCGGTACTTTCCTTTCCGAGATCGTTGCTCTCAGTGGCGAGCTCTTGCAGCCCGCTATCGCCCCCCTCGCTCGCATTCGCTTGCGGTCGCCGACATCATCAGCGTGACGGCGCGCAACTCGATAACACTTCGCTCTCGTGCCGACCCTTATAAGGGAAACTCCGTAAGGCGCCAGGTCATCAAACGAGATTAACTTATATCAAACAAATTTTGACGGGAATTTATGTTCCTGATATGGTTTTTCCACTTGCAAAGTGTGACCACGTCTTATTGACGCTCGGCGAAACGATTGGCGCACGTCGCCAGTGGCTGAAGCGGACGCTTGGTCAGTCCGCAAGGATCGCCGATATTCCCAGCTCGTCTTTTGTCGCAGGTGGAGCAGCCTCTGGTTTCGCCGCCGCCGACCTCGCTCGCAAGTATGACGCGAGCATGGAGTTCGACGGTCGAGCAGCGCGGCGCTTCCCCACGCAAATTTGTAAGGATCACGAAATGATCGAACTCGATATGCCGCTTTGGCGAACATGACGCCGGCTGTCACGACCGAGACGACGTGCAAGCCGTGAATACGACAAAAGCCGTTTCAATCCATCCCGAAACCACACCTGACCGTGAAATGCAGATGAAAAACAAGAAAATCAACATCAGCGTCATCGCCGTTGCCGCCTTCGCAGCATCTTCGGCAGCCATGGCCCAATCGTCGATCACGTTGTATGGCATGCTCGATGCCGGTATCGGCTATACGTCGAACATCAACGGCCACAGCCGGTTCGGCCTCGACGGCGGCGCCGCGGGTTCGAACAAGTGGGGCCTCAGGGGGCAAGAGGACCTTGGGGGCGGCCTCCAGGCGGTATTCAAGATCGAGAATGGTTTCAACATCGCGACAGGCGGCATAGGTGGCCAAGGGCCCATCGGTTCCACGCGTTCGCTGTTCAACCGCCAGGCCTACGTGGGTCTCGCATCCGATCAGTATGGCGCGCTGCGCATGGGGCGCCAGCTCGATGCCGTGACGGAAATGGTCCAGGTCCTGACGGGCGACGCCATTTCGGCGTCGACGTTCTCGACGCCGGGCGACGTCGACAACAACGACAACACGACGAACCAGAACAATGCGGTGAAGTACATCTCGCCGATCATCCACGGCTTCCAGGCTGAAGGCGCGTACTCGTTCGGCGGCGTTGCCGGTGCGATGGGCTCGGGTCAATCGTGGTCGGCGGCCGCGACCTACGCTCAAGGCGGCCTGACGGTTGCCGGCGGCTACTTTCACGCGGCCAACCAGGGCGAGAACGGATGGTTGAACGCAACCGCTCAACCGAGTTTCGGTGGCGCGCTCGGCTATCCGAGTTCGGGCTACAACGGCGGCAATGCGTTCAAGAGTGCGGGCATCGCGCAAATCGCCGCCCAATACCAGGTGGGGCCGTACACGGCGGGCTTGCGCTACTCGAACGCTCAGTACCAGGGCAACGACGGCCAGCCGTCGATCCACTTCAACGTGCTGGGTGCGCTCCTGCAGTACCGGGTCACGCCGGCGCTGTCGCTGGCGACGGGTTACACGTATGTATACGGTTCCGCGGCCACACCCACGCAAGCGGCCGAAGGCCGCACGATGGCCTCGATCAACCAGGTGTCGCTGGGTGCGACGTACTCGCTGTCGAAGAGTACCGCGCTGTACGCGATGGGCGCCTACGTCCATGCCAAGGGCGCGCAGGCTTCGGCTGCGGACTTTGGCAACACCTCGTCGGGCGGCAACCAGGTTCAGGTCAACATCGGCATGTTCCACGGCTTCTGATCGCCGATCCGCCAGTCCGGAGTAGTGGCCGCACTACTCCGGCGAAGCACGCTTCCTTTGGTAAAACCGATGCCCGGTTTTCAATCTCATCATCAGGAATCCAAAGAAACCATCGGACTGCGTTTGCTCGCGGCGCAGCATCACCGCCCGCTCTGATCCGCGAGCCTGGCCCCCTCCTGATTCGCCATGCCTTCCATCCATGCATCGAACGCGGACACGGCCGCATCGTCGGCGCGATCGGCGTTCGTTACCAGCATGTAGTCGTCGGCGCGCCATACAGGCGATGCGATAGGACACACGAGGCGCCCCTCTGCAAGATCGCGCGCGATCAGCGGCAGCGACGCCAGCGCCACGCCGAGCCCCTCGACGGCCGCGCCAAGCTGAAGATTCACGTGATCGAATTCGACATGGCGCGCGGCTCGCAGATCGGAAGCACCCGCTTCCTTCAACCAGTGCGACCAGGCAGAGCGCGTCGTGGCCGAATGCAGCAGCGTGTGATGGCGCAGGTCGGTCGCGCTCTGTATCGGATGCTGGCGCAGCAATGCGGGATTGCAGGCCGGTACGCGCAGGTCGGGCATCAATGGGCGCAACACGACGCCCGCGCCTTGCTCCGGCCCGGAGCGGACACCGATATCGAAAGCGTCGGCGACATAGCGCAGCTTGCGCGATGTCGTCGACACCCTGACGTCGATGTCGGGATACCGCGAATGGAAATCGGCGAGCCGCGGCAACAGCCAGCAAAGCGCAAAGCTCATCGGCACGTTCACCCGCACGACACCCGATATCCGGTGCGCGAACGGGTTGTGGCGCAGCCGCACGACCGCGGTACCGAGGCGCTCGAACGCGTGGCTGACGTCGTTCAGCAACGCGGCCCCTTCGTCGGTCAGCACGACGCCACGCGGGCGCCGATCGAACAACGGCAGGCCGAACCAGTCCTCCAGCAACCTGATCTGTTTTCCGACGGCCCAATGAGTAACGTGCAGCTCCGCCGCGGCACCCGCGAAGCTGCCGTGCCGCGCAACCGCGTCGAAAGCGCGCAGCGCATTGAGCGGGGGCAACTCGTCCCGGTGCTTCACGGCGCCTCGGTTTTCGTTCATGACGTGACTTTTTCTCTCTGTCGACGGGATTTTAGCTCAATTGAAACGGCTGGCATCCCGGTCATAAAATTTGCACGTCGAACCTGAAAACCAGACCACGAGCAGGCTTCCATCCACCGCTCGTCCGGAGAGAATGACGATGCGCTTGCCGGTTTTTTCCCCTCCCGTCGTGCGGGAGACGTCACCATCGCGGCCGCGCGTGCTGTGGCTGTCGTGCATTGCCCATGCAATGCACGACGGCTATACGGACATGATCTACGCGTTGCTACCCGTGTGGCAGTCGGAATTCGGGCTCGACTTTGCAGCCCTGGCTATCTTGCGCGGCGTCTATGCCGGCACGATGGCGACGCTGCAGTTGTCCGCCGGACGTCTCGCACAACGCCTGGGCAGCCGCGCGACGCTCGCAGTCGGTACGCTGCTCGCCGCGCTCGGCTATGCGATCGCGGGCCTGTCGGGTGGCCTGCTCGGCCTGGGCGTCGCGCTGGCGATTTCGGGCGGCGGCTCCAGCACCCAGCATCCGATCGCATCGGGCGCCGTCTCCCGTATCTACGGGCGCGACGCGAGAGGCCCACTGAGCATCTACAACTTTTCCGGCGATCTGGGGAAATCGGCACTGCCGGCCGTCATTTCGCTGCTCGTCACGATGATGTCGTGGCGTCACGCGCTCTGGATCGTCGCCGGACTCGGCTGCGTCGTGGCCGCCGTCATCGCGCTCTGGTTTCCCGCCGTGCCGCGCGGTGCCGCAACGGCGCCGGCAAAAGAGCCTGCATCCGCTCGACGCGGCGGCACGGGGAGAAGCGGATTCGCCGCGCTGTTTTCCATCGGCGTGCTCGATACGGCCGTACGCATGGGACTGCTTACCTTTCTGCCTTTCCTGCTCCAGGCAAAAGGCGTCTCGCCTCACCTGCTGGGAACAGCCCTTGCACTCGTTTTCATCGGGGGTGCGGCCGGCAAATTCATGTGCGGCTGGCTCGGTGCGCGCATGGGAATGGTGAGGACGGTGCTGCTCACGGAGGGCGGTACGGCCGTGTGCATCGTCGCGACGATGTATCTTCCGTTGACGCTCACCATGGTGCTGCTGCCGATCCTGGGCATGATGCTCAACGGCACTTCGTCGGTGCTGTACGGAACCGTCCCGGAAATGTCTGCGCCCGAGCGCACCGAGCGCGCATTCGCGATTTTCTATACTGGGACGATCGCGTCGGGCGCGATATCTCCGGTTCTCTACGGTTTCCTGGGCGACAGGATCGGTGTGCACGGCGCCACGTATGCGACCGCGTTGACCGCGCTGGCGATTTTTCCGCTCGCCCTCGCACTGCGCCCGCATCTGACAAATCACTCGACAGGATGAACACCATGACGAAGTCTGACTACCCGAGCGTCGCCCTCGTCGGTCCGGGCGCAATCGGAACGACCGTCGCCGCGGCCCTTCATGAAGCCGGCCGCACGCCGGTGATCTGCGGCCGCTCGGCGCACGCGCAACTGAAGTTGCGCTTCGATGGCGGCGAGATCGTCGTGCCCGGGCCCGTGCTGACCGATCCGCAAGCGGTCGAGAAAAGGGTCGACGTCGTGTTCGTCGCGGTCAAGTCGACGCAGGTAGCAAGCGCGGCACCCTGGCTCGCCGCGCTATGCGATGCGAATACCGTCGTCTGCGTACTGCAGAACGGCGTCGAGCAAAAAGCCGCGTTCGCACCGCATGCGGCCGGCGCCGAGGTCGTGCCATCGGTCGTCTGGTTTCCGGCGCAGCGCGAACCGGATGCATCGGTGTGGCTACGCGGCAAGCCTCGGCTCACCCTGCCCGATACGCCGGCGAGCAACGTGGTGGTGTCGGCTTTGCGCGGCACGCGATGCTCGCCCGAGGTCGCGGCGGATTTCATCTCGCTCGCGTGGCGAAAGCTTTTGCAGAACGCAGTGGCGGGGCTCATGGTGCTGACCGGCCGCCGCGCCGGCATGTTCTCGCGAAGCGACATCACCGACCTGTCGCTCGCCTACTTGCGGGAATGTCTCGAGGTCGCGCGTGCGGAGGGTGCGAAGCTGGGCGACGACGTGCCGCAGGAGATCGTCGACGGATTCCATGGCTTTCCGCCCGATTTGGGTACGTCGATTCTTGCCGACCGGCAGGACAACCGCCCGCTCGAATGGGACTGCCGAAATGGCGTCGTGCAGCGATGCGGCCGAGCTCATGGAATTCCGACGCCGATCAGCGATCTGGTCGTGCCGCTTCTCGCGGCCGCCAGCGACGGGCCGGGCTGAGCGAATAGCGAGGAATGCTCTATCCGGCCGACCAGCGTGAGTCGATAAAGCGGGCAATGAGCCAGGGACAAGCAACCCTGTCGATTTTCGGACGTTGTCGCGTGATCCATTGCATGGCGGCCTCCACGATCAGTGATGCAACAGCGGGTACACGATCAGGCCCATCACGGCGGCCGCGCCGACGATCACCGGCTCCGACAGCTTCTTGAACCTGACCAGCAGCACGATCGTCGCGAGCGCCATCAAGGCGGTGGGCACATCGACGATCGAACGTCGGGCCAGCACGATCACCGACCCCGTGATCGCGCCAACGGCCGCGGCAGTTACGCCGTCGACGAAGGCCAGAATCGCCGGCAGCCGGCCGTACTTCTTGAAGTACGGAGCCGGCAACACCGTGAACAGATAGCATGGCAGGAACGTGCCGGCTGCCGCCACGCACGCGCCGGGCAACCCCGCCACCAGATAACCGATGAAGCCGACCGTGATGACGACCGGGCCCGGCGTGATCATCGCGACCGCCACGGCGTCGACGAACTGCTTCTCGTCGAGCCAATGGTGCTCGGTGACCACGCCGCCATAGAGGAACGGCACGATCGCGAGCCCCGAGCCGAACACGAAGGCGCCGGCCTTCGCGAAGAAGGCGGCGAGTTGCGCGAGCTGCGGCCAAGCGCCGATACCGAGCCACGCACCGGTGGCGGAAACGGGCAACGCCACGGCCGCATTGACGCGCCGCTGGCGTAGCCACCTCGGCGGCGAGCGCGCGAACCAGACGAGCAGGCCCGCCGCGAGAAACAGCCACGCCGCTTCCGATTCGGTGATCACCGTCACGGCAACCAGTACGAGATAGATCGCCCACAGCAGCTTGTCGCGACCGATGCTCTTCGCGGTCAGTTTGTGCGCGCTGATCGCGATGATGCCGATCACCGCCGCGCCGACGCCGTAGAACACCGACTGCATCCACGTCAGCCCGCCAAATCGCGTATATGCGTAGCCCAGCAGCACCACCATCAGAAACGACGGCAGCACGAACGCGATCCCGACCGTCGTGGCGCCCACGATACGGTAGTGCACGTAGCCGAGATAGATCGCCAGTTGCGCGGCAAGCGGGCCCGGGGCGAGTTGCGCGAGCGCCAGGCCTTCCTTGTAGTCCGCGTCCGCGATCCATTGGCGCGTGTCGACGAGATCCCGATGCATGTAGCCGGCGAGCGCAACCGGCCCGCCGAAGCCCGTCGCGCCGAGCCACGCGAAGTACAGGATCAGTTGCCACAGCGTATAGGCCGGGCGGCCTCGATGTGTATTCATGTTGCGGGCGAGCAGCAGGTCAAGGGTTTCGATTGCCACGGAAATATACGTACAACGAATCGAGTACGGCACCGATCTCGATCAGCAACGCATCGTCGTCGGCAAGGCGCTTGCGGGCACCCGCGAGGATGGCCTCGAATCCGCCGGCCTCCGGCACGGCGGCGCCCCCTACATCCAGCGCATGCACCATGGTCCCCAATCGGATGAGTCCGTCGTCGTCGCCGAGCCCGAAGCTCGCGACCAGCACCTCGAACGACACGCGATCGCCCACATGCGTGAACGGGGCGCCGTCGAAATCGAATCCGAGCGCATCGGCCGGACAATCGGCGAGGTTTTCCAGCCACACGAAGCGCGCATGCGGATCGATGAAACGCCGAATCAGCCACGCGCTGGCGACGCGATCATGAGGGCAGCATAATTGCCCGTCACGAACACTGCAATTCAATAGATGTCGCTACAAAGTTCCGGCAGCATGCAGTTCCACTCGACGCGTGAAGCGGGAAAGCAAAAATAACGACCGTCAACGACGCCCGCGCCATCCGGATCGACATATCGACGAAATGGACGGAACATCCGGTATCACGTGAACGCCGAAGCCGCGCGCGACGACATCGGACAGTGCGCATCGCGCCTTCATCGAGTGCGCGCCAACTGACGGCCGATCGCCGCGTCGCCGGCCCGCAACCCCTACCGAAACCGAATGGGTGATCGACGTCGCGGGACGACGTTACGATATCCTGCGAATCGCGCGGTTCAACGCATACACTGTAAGCACGCCACGGCGAACTCCCGCCGATTCATCGCACGCTTTCCCCGACACCGTTCCGAACGCAACCGGACGGCAAACGCAGCTCGCACACGGCACCGTCCAATGACAATCGATCCCGGCTCCATTCCTTACTATCTCGTCCTTCGGGCCGGCTGGCCGCCCTATGTGTTGAATTCGGATCGCCAGGTGCTCCGCCGTCAGGCGAGCCCGCTATTGCTGGCATTCGCGCGCACGCGCGGAGCGATCGCACATGTCGACGGCAGCGCATGGAACGTCTTCTCCGACAACGAGGGGCTCACGATAGTCGAACGTCGCGAGACCGGGTTCTTTTCGTTGGTCGCGGGAAACGAAACCGAACGTCAGCTGCATTTGCTGACGACGCTCTGACGCCGTCGCCGTGACCGCGCATCGCGCGGCGCGACGTGCATGCCGGCAAGCGCTCGGCGCCGACGAAGAAGCGTCACGCGTTCCGCCCCCCGGGCCGAAAGCGCTTGACACATCTCCGGCCGACGCGTACTGTCGGCCGCGGAAGTATTCAAGAAGCGCGATTGCTGCTCATCATCGACCGCAGCCTGCGGTATTCGTTGTCCTCTCCCTCCTTGATTCTTTTTTCCTCGTCCATTCGGGGCATATTCGCTCGTTCATTTTTCAGGATATCTAACATGGATACCGGTACCGTCAAGTGGTTCAACGACAGCAAAGGCTTCGGCTTCATCACCCCCGACAAGGGCGGCGACGATCTGTTCGCCCACTTCTCCGAGATTCGCAGCGACGGCTTCAAGACCCTCGCGGAAGGTCAGAAAGTCAGCTTCGAAACGAAGAACGGCCCCAAAGGCCTGCAGGCATCGAACATCACCCCGCTGTAATCGCCGAACCGTCTCGGCCCCGTTCACCGAGCGGCACATCGCTGCCGCTTCGCATGCCACGCCTTCCGTCGCAGGCAATGCGACTCGACGCAGGCCAGGCGCGGCCGTCCGCTTCGCATCCGGGCATCGATCGCCACGCGCACGTTCAATCGCACGAGCGCGATCGGCGCGCGTCGCGCTCACCGAACCGCGCAAGCGGCGCAGCAGGAGAACCCGCATGACCCGAAACCAGCCTCGCGGCAACAAGGTGCCTCCGCGTGCCAAGCAAGCCATGGCCCTGCCGAAGCTGGGCACCGCCTTGAACTGGGTGCCGCCCCAGCCGCCCGCCGTCACGAAATCGCGCGCGAAGAAACGCCCGCTTGCTGCGCAATAGTGCACGCGAAACCGGGCAACGCACTCGATGAAGTACTCCCCGGCCGAAGATTCCGCACGACACCGGAAAACGGCGTGACGGCCGCTGCGTACGGATCGGAATGCACGCGCCGGCAGCGTGTCCGCAGTCCGACCACCCACCCGTCGCACCATGTGCCGATGCGTGCTTGCACCAACCGGAATAAATTGGACGTTCGACAAACGATGCGCGTATGATGGGTGCATCCGAGCGATCAATCGTCCTTTGACCGTTCGCCCCTCCACCCGCCCGCTTGCTGCATCGCCCCTCCTTCGCGCTGCAACGTTGTTCCCTTCACCCACTGGCCCGCCCCGCAACGGGAATACTGGCCGGATGTGTTCGCCCATGCGACTCGTCATGGCCGAACGCCAGGAGTTTCTCATGAGCATGCACGTCTACCGTGGATTCGAGATTTATCCGCTGATCTACCCTCACGTGCCGGCGCTGAATGGCTGCCCGCATAACTACGATGCCGGGTTCGACGCGGCAGTCAAGATTTGCCTTCGCGGCACCACCGATACGCTGACGCAGAGCCAGACTTTCAGACTGGGCGACGCATCCCCATTCGACAACGCCGGCGACGCCCGTCGTGCGTCGGTGCGCTTCGCCGAGAACATCATCGACGACAATCGCGACAAGCAGGGGTTCTTTGTCAGCCCGCGCTGAAGCGGCTCGTCGGTACAGCACCATTTTTCCGCATTTTGGAGAGCGAAATGATCATCGACGAACTGCTCGGCATGATCGGACGACATGAAGTTACCCGGCTCGACACCGTCATCCCCGCCGGAATCGCCGATTCAGCGATGTGCCACCAACCGGAGCTGCACATGTTCATGGCGGTACGTGCGTTATCGATCGGCGCAGGATATTCGGAATTCGAATCCGACGAGATAGCAAGCGCCGTCATGACACGGCTCGGCTAGCTTTCCGTTCAAACCTTTTCCGACAGGATCTACATGACGACAATTACGCTGAAGCTCGACGAACCGATCGATGTCGCGCTGCGACGATTCCGGCGCGGTGTCGAGAAAACCGGGCTGATCCGCGAGTTGCGCAGCCGCACCGGCTACGAGAAGCCCACGACGGAGCGCAAGCGGAAGAAGGCCAGCGCCGTTTCCCGGCAGCGCTCGAGGGCGAAGCGCATGTTGCCGCCCCGAAAAATGTACTAGGGGAGAACGTCGTGCACAACATGCCGGCCGAGGCGCCTCCGTTCTTCCCCCTGACGAAATGCGAAGTCGATTTCGATCATCGGAGCGACATGGTGACGCTGCTGCCGAGCTTCTATGCATTCGGGTGCGAGTACACCAGCCGCGGATTGCTGATCGGGCGCAGCGATGCGCTCAAACTGATTGCCGCGATCGAGAAGGCGCTCAGCGTTCAGGGGTGAGCCGACACCCGGCGCAACCGCGAGTATCGACGATCACAAGACGGACCATGCGCGGCAGGACCAGGTACGTAGATTTGCGCTACTTCCTCCTTGTCATGCAACTCGTCACCCGCAGGCAGACGCGCGAGTGGCTTTCACCGTTCCAGCTCGTCGAATCGCTGCAAGCGTGGCGGGTCATCCATCGCGCGAAATGCGAATGGCGCGACCGCGTCTGGCTAGGCCACGCTTCGCTTCAGATTGCGCTATCGGCCCGCTCGGCCGATTGCGCCGCATTCGCGGAACCGCTCCGGGTGATAAGCTCGGCATCGACGCGCTGTCGCGCAGCCCGTCCCCCTATCGACCCTACGCCTCCCGCGAGTCCGCTCATGTCCATCGCTCCCGCTGTCGTCTCCGCCTTCACTCCCACCGGCAAGCTCCGCGCATCGATCAACCTCGGCAACCCGATCCTCGCGAACCGCGACCCGGCAACGGGCGAACCGTTCGGCGTCTCGATCGACCTCGCCCGTGCATTCGCCGAGCGCCTGTCGGCCGACCTGGAACTCGTGGTATTCGACGCCGCAGGCAAATCGGTGCAGGCGCTGACCGAAGAGCGCGCCGATTTCGGCTTCTTCGCGGTCGATCCACTGCGCGGCGAAACCGTCGCGTTCACCGCGCCGTATGTGCTGATCGAAGGCTTCTATCTCGTGCCGGACGCGTCGCCGATCCGCACCAACGCGGACGTCGACCAGCCGCACAACCGCGTGGCCGTCGGCAAGGGCAGCGCGTACGACCTGTTCCTCACCCGCGAACTGAAAGCCGCGCAGATCGTGCGCGCCCCGACGTCGCAGGCCGTCGTGTCGACGTTCGTCGAGCAGCAACTGGAAGTGGCGGCCGGCGTGAAGCAGCAGCTCGAGGCCGACGCCGCGAAAACGCCCGGCCTGCGCCTGCTCGACGAGCGCTTCATGGTGATCCGGCAGGCGATGGGCGTGCCGAAGAGTCGCGGCGACGCGGCCGCCGCCGAGCTGAACGCATTCGTCGAGGAAATGAAGGCGTCGGGCTTCGTCGCCGATTCGCTGCGCCGGCACGGCATCACGGGCGCATCGGTCGCGTCGGCCGCCTGATCGGAAACTGCGGGCTCCGCGGCATGCGCCCCCGACCCGACGACAACGCGGGCGTACACCATCGCCCGATACCCGAACAGCGTCGAGTCACGCACCCGGCGAATCGTCGTCTCGTTGACCGGCCGGCAGCGTTCGTCGACCAGGCCGTCGTACCGACTAATTGATCGACGCGGCGCGCCGTCGCGCGTCGACGATTGGCCCGAACAAGCGGATCGGTCCGCTTCCATCGATCACAAGCCTACGATCGTCGAGCGCCTTGCCGCAGCGACGATCAAACGTCTGTCGTCGCATGACAAACCCTTACCCTTGTGCGAAAATCCGCCGACATTTGAGGCCGCTCATTGTCACAACGGCAGCGGACCCTATCGCCGAATCGGAAAAATTTGCTCGCCACATTGCCGGTGAGCGCATCCGGATTCGCTACGTGAAACGCGCCGCGCCCCGCGGCCGACCCAAGCACAATCGAAACACTTGCAGCCTGACGAGGGCATGGCAACCATGAGCACCCCGATGCCGAGAGCCCGGCAGAACGCCCTTAAACATGCGCGATGATTGCCTCAATTCGTTCCTCCGCGCGCGCCCTGCTCCGGCATGGTTCGACATCGGATCCCGAACGCGAAGGCTCGCCGCAAATGGCCGTGACTGCATAACGCGGTCGCCGCACGCGCTTGCTGCAGCAGTGCGTGCATCGGGTGCCGCGGTTCGATGTTTTCTCCCGCGAGGGTGCAGCACGCATGACGCTCCTGCTCCTCCGCAGTGCCGGAGCGTTGTGCCTGTCGGCCTGGCGGCGACACGCGCCGTCCGCGCATCGCCCGTGCGCCGCGCCGCGCAGAAGACGAAGTGAAGACGTGTGCGGTATCGCCCACGTGCTGATGACAAGGATGAAGCCCCGATGCGTGTGCTGATAGTCGAAGATGATCCCGTTCATGCGAAAGCCGCGGCGCGCGTCGTGGCCCCGCTCGGACACGAAGTGGTTGAAGTGCACGACGGCGAGTCGGCGCAACGACTGTTGCGCGCGCAGCCGTTCGACCTCGTGATCCTGGACTGGCTGCTGCCGACGATGAGCGGCTTCGAAGTGCTGTACTGGATTCGCCGCACGCTCGGCACGCCACCGGCCGTACTGTTCGTGACGAGCAAGACGCTCGAAGACGACATCGTGCTGGCGATGGATGCCGGCGCCGACGACTACGTCACGAAGCCGTTTCGCGTCGCCGAACTCGCGAGCCGGGTGAACGCGCTGTTGAAACGCTCGGCGCGCGATATCGACGGCTTCGGCCTCATCGGCGCGGGCGACTACGTGCTGAACCCGCGCGAACGCACGATCCTGCTGCGCGGCGTGCCGATCAAGCTGACGCCGAAGGAATTCGACCTCGCCGAACTCTTTTTCACCAACATCGGCAAGCTGCTGTCGCGCAAGCTCGTCTGCATGAGCACGTGGGGACGCGAGCTCGATCCGGATTCGCGCACGCTCGATACCCATATCTACCGGATACGGCAAAAGCTCGAACTCGGTCCCGAGAACGGGTTGCGCCTGAGCTCCGTCTACACACACGGTTATCGCCTCGAAGCCGTGCCGTCGGCCCGCGATCACGCCGGCGCGTCGCCGCACCGCGTTCCGCTCGCGCAGCCGGCGTCGCCGCCTCCGCTGACGCCCGCCGGGTTCGAGTGCGAGTGAGGCCGCCGTCAACGCACACGCTTTACGATGAATCACCCGTGATGCTTGCCGACGATGCGCGTATGCCAGGCGGTTTCATGCGCGAATGTATCGTGACGGGTGCATTCGTGCTGCTGCTGTGCGCGACGCTGACGACGTCCGGCGCGCTGCGTCGCGCCGACCTGTTCTTCTTCGACGTCGTGCAGCCGCTGCTGCAGCGGCCGTCGCCGCAGAAGATCGTGCTGATCGCGATCGACGGTGCGAGCGCGAAGGCGCTCGGCGGATGGCCGGTCAAGCGTGCCGATTACGCGACGTTGATCGACCGGCTGACCGCGGCGGGTGCGGCCGCCATCGGGCTCGACGTCGCGTTCACGCATCCGGGCAGAATCCTGCCTGCCGGCGACGCGTGGCTGGCGAGCGCGATCAAGCGCAATGGCCGCGTGGTGCTGCCGGCCGTGGTGGCCGACGACGATGGGGACGGCTTGCCGAACGTGGTGCCGCCGCTCGAGCCGATCGCGCACGGCGCATTCGCGATCGCGCAGGTCAACGCCGCGCCGAACGCGGATGGCGTGTCGCGCAGCTTCTATCTGCGCGAAGGGCCCCCGACCATCGACTACGAGCACATGAGTGCTTCCTTGCTCCGCGCGAGCGGCGTGCCGTTCGAGGAGTGCGACGAACCGCCGGCACATCGCGACATTCACTGGACCAGCGCATGCCGCCGCTACGTGCCGCTCGGTTCCGCCCCGTCGTATTACACGGTCCCCTTCGTCGACGCCCTCGAAGGCCGCGTCGATCCCGGCTTGCTCAAGGACGCGATCGTGCTCGTCGGCCCGACCTCGGGCACCGCGGACACGCACTTCGTCACGCCGGGCCGGGAGCCGCCGCCGCGCGCCGGCGTCGAGTTCGTCGCGCAAGCCACTTACGCACTCGCGAGCGGCTCGCTTGTGCGCACCGCATCGTGGGCCAACCAGGTGCTGTTCAGCCTGTCGGTGTTGCCGTGGCTTTGCGCGGCATTATTCGCGCTCGGCCCGCGCGCCGCGCTGCTCGCTTGCGCGGCCATCGCACTGGCCACATGCGCCGCGTCGCTGGTCGTTCTGAAGACCGCGCATCTGTTCTGCTTTCCCGCCACCGCGGTCGCCGCGTGCTTGCTTGCGTACGCGCTCAGCGCATGGCGGCGGCAGGAAACGTTGCTGCGCTATCTGACCCGCGAAGCGGAACGCACGATCGCCGACCCGTGTCTGCCGGGCGACGCGCCCGCTCCCACGGACGCGATCGATCCGTTCCGCCGGCGGGTGATCGTGATGACCGCGATGATCGCGCGCCTGCGGCGCTCCGCACACCTCATTTCCGAATGGATGAACAGCCTGCCCGAAGCCACGCTCGTCGCGTCCGGTTCGGGCGCGGTGCTGCTCGCGAACCGCCGGGCGCTCAGGTTATACGAGACGGAAGCAGCGCGGCACGGTTCGCCGCCGCCCGCCACCGGCCGCCACGCGGCGCGCGTGCTGCGCGAGATGACCGCCTCGGACGACGCGGCGCACTACGTCGAGCGCGCCCTGCAAACGCTGGCCGAACGCAACGGCATCACGCCGTCGAACGAGCCTGCCGCACCGATGGACGGCATCGAGATCGTCGACGCGAAGCAGCGCTCGCTGCTGGTGAAATGCGCGGTCGTGCCCGCGCGCGAAGCAGGCGACGCGATGCTGATCTTTCACGTGGCGGACGTCACGCCGATGCGCGCCGCCGAACGTCAGCGCGATACCGCGTTGCGCTTTCTGTCGCACGACATGCGTTCGCCGCAGGCCGCGATCCTCGCGCTGATCGAGCAACGTCTCGAAGCGCCGGCTTCGTTGCCCGAAGCACGGTTCATCGATCTCGTCGGCCACTACGCGCGCACGACGCTCACGCTCGCCGACCAGTTCCTGTTGCTCGCTCGCGCGCAGGCGCGCTCGGCGAAAGCGACGAAAGTCGATCTCGCGCCGCTGCTCGCCGACGCGACCGACGATATGTGGGCACATGCGAGCGCGAAGCGGATCAAGATCCGGTTGATCGCGGAACCGGGGATGCTCGTGATCGCCGATGCGCTGCTGCTGCGCCGCGCATTCGCGAATCTGATCGACAACGCGATCCGGTTCAGCCCGGAGGGTTCGACCGTGACCGTCGCGGCCGGCGAAAGCGACGAACGCTGGCGCGTGACGGTCGCCGATACGGGCGTCGGCATCCCGGAACATCAATTGCCGAACCTGTTCACCGAGTTTTTTTGCGTCGACGCGAGCGGAGCGACGGCCGGGCATGGCCTCGGGCTCGCGTTCGTCAAGCAGGTGGTCGACGCGCTGGGCGGAGAAATTCGTGTCGATAGCGCGGTCGGACGCGGGTCCGTCTTCACGCTGCTGCTCCGTCGAAACACCGCCCGCCGCGACGGTTGAAAATCAGGCCCGCGGCACCGCGCACGACGCATTCCGTAATTTTTTTCATTTCCCATTGCCCTGAAAGCGCCCCCGCGCATGGTTACCGCGCCGTGCGGCGACATCGCCATTTCGTCAATTTAAAAATTTTACGGTCTTTCGCGCATATCACCGCTTATCCGCACCGGCCCGAATTGCATTGTTTTTGTTGTTAAAAACCATCGCAAACAATCGGAATCAGCCCGTCCCCCCCAGTCGACCGACACGCCGGAAATCCACGCAATACGGTCGCTCGCGGCCGCTCGTTTTCTTTGTTCACATTTAATTCACAATTATTCAGATTTTCTCGCTCTCTTGCCCGAATACCTTTCCCTTATTCTACGGATCAGCGGATTCTTGCCTGTTTCGATTAATCGAATTGCCCTTGAAAAGGCATAGAAAATTCGATTTGTTTAATCGCGCTCTTTCACCTTTCCGGGGTAATCGATTGATCGAAATCTCCTTTTCACAAGACCGCGCTTCCCGATAAATACAGTTTTCACACGGCTCGACAGACATTCCACGCATCCGGCATTCCTGGCTGGCCCGGTACGTGGATGGCGCGCGCCGCTTACCGGCAGAAATCCATGAATAGAACTTACCGCACTGTGTGGAATGCGGCACGCGGCGCAATCGTCGCGGTATCCGAACTCGATCGGGCCCACGGCAAGGGCAAAGCCGGTGCCGGAGCCCGAGCCGTCGCGCGCGGCACCGGCGCGGCGGCCGCGCTCAAGTCCGTGACGCTTGCCGTGCTCGGCAGCATGGCGATGTGGTCGGGCGGTGCGGCCGCGCAGGTCGCGATTTCCGGCACGAATTGCCCGGGCTCGGCGACCGCGACGACGAACAACGGCATTGCGATCGGCTGCGGCACGAACGCCGCGCTCGCGAGCGGTGAGATCGCGATCGGCGGGAACGTCACGGCGAGCGGCGTCAACAGCACGGCAGTCGGCATCTTTTCACAGGCGTCCGCCCAGGCTGCATCGGCGTTCGGTACGTCGGCGAACGCGAGCGGGATCAATTCCGCGGCGCTCGGACCCGGTGCGAAGGCTCAAGGTTCATCCAGCAGCGCGCTCGGCAGTTTCGCGAACTCGATCAGCGCAGGCTCGGTCGCCGTCGGCGCGGCGACCGCCGGCTCGACCGCGACCAACGACACAAACAACATCGCGATCGGCCCTGGCGCGTTTGCGACGGGTGGCGCCGGGGCCGCCACGCACGGCTCCGGTCAGGCGATCGCGATCGGCGATTCGTCGTCAGCCACCGCGCTGCAGGCCATCGCATTGGGCGGGAACTCGGTCGCTTCGGCACAGGACACGTTCGCAGCCGGCGCGGGTGCGGTGGCTACCCAGCAAGGCGCGATCGCGCTGGGCACGGCGGCAAGTGCGGGCAACCAGTATGCGATTGCGCTTGGTTGGCAGTCCATCGCAACCGGGTTTTACGGTGTCGCGATGGGCATCGGTTCGCAGGCGACGGCAGCCAATACCATTGCCCTCGGCCCGAACGCGCAGGCCACCGTCGCAGCCGCGACCGCTGTCGGCAATGCCGCGAAGGCAACCGGCAACACGTCGCTTGCGATCGGCGGCCAGGCGCTCGCGAGCGGCAACGGAACCGTGGCAGCCGGCGCGGGCGCAGGCGCGGGCTCCACGACCGCCAATACCGGTTCGGTCGCGGTCGGTCTCGCAACCGGCACACTCGTGAGCGGCACGCAGAACACCGCGATCGGCGGCGGCATCGCGAGCGCGATGCGCGGTGCGGGTTCGGGCGTCACCGGCACGCGCAACGTCGCTCTGGGCAGCGGCGACGGAACCGTCACGTTTGACGGCACGCTCGCGGCTTCCGCCGGCAACCTCGTGTCGGGCAACGACAACGTCGCGATCGGCACCAATGCGGGCATCGGCGTCACCGCGAGCGGAACCACGTCGGTCGGTCTGAATGCGAACGCATCGGGTACGAACGCGATCGCGATGGGCGTAGGCGCTCAGGCGAGCGGCGTGAACAGCCTGAGCATCGGCACGGGCAACGTCGTCAGCGGCGCGAACTCCGCCGCGATCGGCGATCCGAGCACCGTCACCGGCTCGGGTTCGTATTCGCTCGGCAACAACAACACGATCAACGCGAACAACGCGTTCGTCGTCGGCAGTGGCGTGTCCGTGCCGGCCGCCCTCGACGGCGCGGTCGTGCTCGGCAACGCGTCGACGGTGTCGGCCGCCGTGCAGACGCCCAGCGCCGTCATCGGCGGGACCACATACAACTTTGCCGGCGGCACGCCGGCGGGCGGCGACGTGGTGAGCGTCGGCTCGGCCGCCGCGCCGCGGCAGATCCAGAACGTCGCCGCCGGCCAAATCAGCGCGACCTCCACCGATGCGATCAACGGTAGCCAGCTCAATGCGTCGAATCTGGCGATCGACTCGCTGTCGACGTCGACGGCGTCCAGCATCACGTCGTTGTCCACGTCGACTTCGACCGGCATCGGCTCGTTGTCCACGGGGCTGAGTTCGGCCAACAGCTCGATCGGGTCGTTGTCGACGTCGACGTCAACCGGCATCGGTTCGTTGTCCACCGGCATCGGTTCGTTGTCGACCGGCTTGAGTTCGACGACCAGCTCGATCACGTCGCTGTCCACGTCGACGTCTACGGGCATCGGTTCGCTGTCCACCGGCCTGAGCTCGACCAACAGCACGGTCACCTCGCTGTCCACATCGACCTCGACTATCGTCGGCTCGCTGTCCACCGGTCTCAGTTCGACCAACAGCACGGTCACCTCGCTGTCCACATCGACCTCGACTATCGTCGGCTCGTTGTCCACCGGCCTGAGTTCGACCAACAGCACGGTCACCTCGCTGTCCACGTCGACCTCGACGATCGTCGGTTCGCTGTCCACCGGCCTGAGCTCGACCAACAGCTCGATCACGTCGCTGTCCACGTCGACGTCAACGGTCGTCGGCTCGCTGTCCACCGGCTTGAGCTCCACCAACAGCTCGATTACGTCGCTGTCGACAGCGACGTCGACCAGCATCGGGTCGTTGTCGACCGGCTTGAGTACGACCAACAGCTCGATCACGTCGCTGTCTACCGGACTGTCGAGCACGGACAGCAACCTCACGTCGCTGTCGACCGCCACGTCGACCGGCATGAGCTCGCTGTCGACGGGCCTGAGCTCGATTGCGAACAACAACACGAACCTGGGCAACAGCACGGCCGGCGCGATCGGCGGCGGCGCTACCTACGATCCGACCACCGGCGCGATCTCGGCGCCGTCGTACGTGACGTACAACAGCGACGGTTCGACCACGATCAACAACAACGTCGGCTCGGCGATCGACAACATCAACGCGCATGGCATCAAGTACTTCCATGCGAATTCGACCGCACCGGACAGCCAGGCGGTGGGCGTCGACAGCGTCGCGATCGGCCCGAACGCGATCTCGAAGGTGGACGGCAGCATCGCGCTCGGCTC
>NZ_LPMU01000040.1:0-1061 GCF_001534535.1 Burkholderia sp. MSMB1459WGS | reverse complement strand
GTCGCGCCCGGGCGCACCTTGTCGACGCCTTGCACGATCACGTGATCGCCCGCCTGCAGACCGCCTTCGACGATCCAGTTCTGCCCTTGCATGCCGGTGGTCTTCAGCGGACGCGGCTCGACCTTGTTGGCCGCGTTCACCACCATCGCGATCGCCTGGCCCTTCTGGTCGTGCGTGACGCCGATCTGCGGCACCAGGAACGCGTTCTCGTTCACGCCTTCCTCGATCCGTGCACGCACGAACATCCCCGGCAGCAGCACGCGGCCCGGGTTCGGGAAGACCGCGCGGATCGTCACCGAGCCCGTGGTCTGGTCGACCGTCACGTCCGAGAACTGCAGCTTGCCCGGCTCCGAGTAGGTCTTGCCGTCTTCCAGGATCAGCGTCACCTTCGCCGCGCCCGGGCCGCTCGTCTTCAGACGCCCGCTCTGCACGTCCTGACGCAGCTTCAGCCCTTCGAGGCTCGATTGCGTGAGGTCGACGTACACCGGATCGAGCTGCTGCACCGTCGACATCAGCGTCGCCTGGCTCGCCTGCACGTACGCGCCCGGCGTCACCTGCGAGATGCCGACGCGGCCGCTGATCGGCGACACGACATCCGTATAGCCGAGGTTGATCTGCGCGGTGTCGACCGCCGCCTTGCCGGCCGCGACGTCCGCCGCGGCCTGCCCTTGCGTGGCGACCGCGTTGTCGTAGTCCTGCTTGCTGACCGCGTTCGCGGCGACCAGCACCTTGTAGCGCGCGACCAGCGCGTTCTGCGTGACGAGGTTCGCCTGCGCCTTCGCAAGCGTCGCCTTCGCGCTGTTCAGCGCGGCGATGTACGGCGCCGGATCGATCTTGTAGAGGCGCTGGCCCGCCTTGACGTCGGTGCCTTCGGTGAATTCACGGCGCAGCACGATGCCGTCGACCCGCGCGCGCACTTGCGCGACGAGGAATGCACTGGTGCGGCCCGGCAGGTCGGTGAAGACCGGCACGGCTTGCGGCTGGACGGTGACGACGCCGACTTCCGGCGTTTGCGGCGGCGGTGCCGATTCTTTTTTCCCGCACGCGGCCAGGAAAACGGC
>NZ_LPMU01000039.1:0-84217 GCF_001534535.1 Burkholderia sp. MSMB1459WGS | reverse complement strand
GACAGCGACGTGATCGAGCTGTTAGCCGTCGACAGGCCCGTCGAGGTCGAGGTCGACAACGACGTGATCGAGCTGTTAGCCGTCGACAGACCGGTCGAAGTCGAGGTCGACAGCGACGTGATCGAGCTGTTGGCCGTGGACAGGCCGGTCGAGGTCGAAGTCGACAGGGACGTGATGGAGCTATTGGCCGTGGACAGGCCAGTCGAGGTCGAAGTCGACAGCGAGGTGATCGAGCTGTTGGCCGTCGACAAGCCAGTCGAAGTCGACGTGGACAGCGACGAAATGGCGCTGGTCGCAGTACCGACTTGCTGAGCGACCGAATACAGCTGGCTGCCGTTGATCGCATCGGTACTGGTCGGAGTCACCTGGCCTGCGGCAACGTTGGTGACTTGTCGTTCCTTGCCGCTATCACCCACGCTGACGACGCCGACCGGATTGGCGCCAGCGAATCCGCTGAACGTCACGCCGTTGACGGTGGCGCTGCTCGTGGCGGTTGCCGCGGTAGTCTTCGAGTTGGCGCCGAGCGCGACGGAGTTGTCCGTGCTGGCGACAGCGCCGGAGCCAATGGCGACAGCGTCGGCACCCGTTGCGGTGCTGTCGGGGCCGGTAGAGTTCGCGTGGAAGTACTTGATGCCCTGGCTGTTGATGTTGTCGATTGCCGAGCCCACGCTGTTGGCGGTCGACGTCGTGCCATTCGCGTTGTACGTGGTGTACGACGGGGCCGAGACCTTGCCCGTCGTCGGGTCGTACGTCGAACCGCCGCCAAGTGCCGAGGCGGTGCTATTACCGAGGTTGTCCGTCTTCGTCGAGACCGAGCTCAGGCCGGTGGACAGCGAGTTGATGCCCGTCGAGGTCGAAGTCGAAAGCGACGTGATGGAGCTGTTGGCCGTGGACAGGCCCGTCGAGGTCGAGGTCGACAACGACGTGATGGAGCTATTCGCCGTGGACAGCCCCGTCGAGGTCGAGGTCGAGAGCGACGTGATCGAGCTGTTAGCCGTCGACAGACCGGTCGACGTCGAGGTCGAGAGCGATGTGATCGAGCTGTTAGCCGTCGACAGGCCAGTCGAAGTCGACGTGGACAGCGACGTGATCGTGCTGTTAGCCGTGGACAGACCCGTCGAAGTCGAGGTCGAGAGCGACGTGATGGAGCTGTTAGCCGTGGACAGGCCAGTCGAAGTCGAGGTCGAGAGCGACGTGATGGAGCTGTTAGCCGTGGACAGACCCGTCGAGGTCGAAGTCGAGAGCGAGGTGATGGAGCTGTTGGCCGTGGACAGACCCGTCGACGTCGAGGTCGAGAGCGACGTGACGGAGCTGTTAGCCGAGCTCAGGCCGGTAGACAGCGAGTTGATGCCGCTCGAGGTCGACGTGGACAGGGACGCGATCGAGCTGTTGGCCGACGAGAGGCCCGTCGACGTGGAAGACGAAAGCGACGTGACGGAGCTGTTAGCCGAGCTCAGGCCGGTAGACAGCGAGTTGATGCCGCTCGAGGTCGACGTGGACAGGGACGCGATCGAGCTGTTGGCCGACGAGAGGCCCGTCGACGTCGAGGTCGAAAGCGACGTGACGGAGCTGTTAGCCGAGCTCAGGCCGGTAGACAGCGAGTTGATGCCGCTCAAGGTCGAAGTGGACAACGACGAGATCGAGCTGTTGGCCGACGAGAGACCCGTCGACGCCGAAGTCGACAGGCTGCCGATCGCGCTCGTGGTCGTGCTCATGCCGGTGCTGAGCTGCGCGACGGTGACGGCGTCCTGCGGAGCCGAGCCGTCGGCGACATTCGTGATGCGGCGCAGCGCGCTCGCGCTGCCGACCGACACTTCCGACAGCGGCGCGGCGCTGCCCGTCAGATAGCCCGTTCCGGTCGGCGCAGCCGTCCCGGTGACGCTTCCCGCGCCGAGCGCGACGCTGGACGCATACTTCGCGTTGCTGCCTGCGCCGAGCGCAAGCGCACCGGTACCAGTCGCCGTTGAGCCTGTGCCGAACGTCGTCGCGTTCGTGCCGCTGGCCGTGGAGCCGACGCCGATGACTTGCGCGCCCGTGCCGGTGGCGAGCGTGCCATTGTTGCCGATGGCGATCGAGTTCATGCCGTTGGCGGCAGTTTGGGCGCCGATCGCCGTCGAGTCTTGGCCCGTGGCCGCCGCACTGGTGCCGAGTGCCAGCGAATCGCCGGACCCCGACGGCGACGTCGCGGTTGCGCCGTTCCCGATTGCGATCGTGGTGCCGGAGAAAGCGGTGCCTGCGTTCGCGCTGTTGCCGATCGCGATGCCGCCACCCGTGCCCGTATTCGAACCGGCGGTTGCCGATTGACCCAGGGCGACCGACGAGACGCCGCTTGCCGTCGCGCCATCGCCTTGCGCGATGCCGTACGCACCGTTGACGGTCGCACCACGGCCAACAGCAATACCCGACGTGGCGCCCGACGCGACGGACGACTGCCCGCCGATCGCGATACCGTCCGACGCGGCGGACTGCGCGCCCTTCGTCGCGTTGCTGCCGATGGCGACTGCGCCCGCGCCCGAAGCGATGGTCGAGTTTGCTTGCGACAGCGGCGTCGTTCCGTTGCCGCCCGCGCCGCCGATCGCGACGGAGTTCAGCGCATTTGCAGTCGAGCCGAAGCCGAGTGCGGTCGCACCGGCGCCGCTGGCGGTCGTTTCGAGGCCGGCCGCGACGCCCCAGAGTCCAGCCGACGACTGCATGCCGGTGGCGACGGCGCCGTTGCCGGTCGCCTGCGCGAACGACCCATATACCGTGACGCCCGTCCAGCCGTTGCCGTTGGAGTTACAGCCAGCCACGACCGAGTACGTTCCGGAGCCGTCGCCGGCCTGGTTTTGCGTGCCGCCCGGGTTGACGCGGCCGACCGCGCCGTTGCTTCCCGTGAAGCAGGTTTGCTGTGTGTTGAGCGTATTGGCTTCGGCCAGCCCGGGCAGGCCGATCGCCAGAGCTGCGACGGCGGCGACCACCACGGCCGACTTGTTCGGCTTGCCCCGTGCCGAATCGTTTTCCGATGCCGCGACCCAGGCGCCAAGGGCTTCGTTCCAGATCGAGCGGTATGTGCGGTTCATGTCCTGCTACCTCCAAATGTGCACGCAACACACCGGTCTCTTTCGTTAGAGGATTACTCCGTGCGCTCGCGCGAATCTCAAAATTGATGGGCGGAGTTTATTGGAGGTGGATTTTAAAGATTGACAAACAGTGATAAATGAGGTGTTTTTAAAGTTAAAGAATGGTTAATGCATCGTGTTTTGATGCGTCTGGCGTGAATGAATTTGAAAGATGGCCGAACGTTCGATGTAGGGGGCGTAAGTGGTTGCCACGTCAAAAAAATTTACCTTTTAAATCAATGGCTTAATTGACTTTTGTACGGTAGGTTACACACCGGATCGCTCAAAAAGTAAGACAAATGAAATAGCAAACGTTTGCGAGGTGCCGAAGTCTTTCATATTTGTAATGTAAGTCGATGTGCCGAGATATAATGCTGCAGGCATTTAATTATCTTGTTGATGTTTTGGTTTTGACGGGATTTGAGTTTGTATTTGGTGGTTATCTGATAATTGAATTTATCCGACTCGGAGGGAATTGAATTATGCCGATATGCGCATCCCGGCCGGCGCAGTGGCCCGCGCGGCGGGCATTCCGGGCCGCCCGGTCGGTGGAAGTTGTAAAAAAGTGCTACGGAGCGCAGAGACGAAACAATTCGCGTCAATTTATCGGATTTGTCCTATTGACGATTGCATCAAAGTCGGCGTCAAGGCGGAATAGGCGCACATGCCGGAGTCGAGCTGGCGCGCTCGCGGCAGGCGTTTCGCGTGATGGCGACAGGACGTCAGATATCGCGGGTCAGCGTCGGGTCGGCGGCGCCTGAAATGTCAGATCCGGGCGCGGCAATTTGCCGCCCATGCCGTGTGTGTGCTGGCGTGTCGAAGAAAAATAGGGATGGATTGAATGTGTCGGACACGCCACATTCGGTCCCGGGGCGTGGATTGAATCAGGCGCTTGCCGCATGACCGGCGGCAAGCGCCCGACTTTACTTCTTCATGAACCGCAGCGCGAACCGCGCCATCCGCGGCACGAACATCGGGCGCAGCAGGCGCTCGTCGTAACCGGCCATCCGACGGTCGTTCTCCGCGAGACACAGCTCGATCAGCTCGCGCGGATTCAGCGCATCGCCGATGTCGGCGGTGCTCGTTGCCGGGAAGTTCGCGTCGTGCGCGACGCCATCGGCGTCAATGCCGCGCGCAATGCCGATGCGTTCGCGGATCAGGTGCGCCCATACGGCCGCGACACGTACGAAGAACCACGGCCGGCGCCACCACGGCAGGTTGCGCCAGTGCCACGCGAACCAGTTCACGAAGAACAGGATGTGGCGGCCTTCTTCCTGGATCACCGGTTCGAAGGTTTCGACGAGCTCGGGCGGGAAATAGCCGGAGCGCTGCGCGGAACGGAACAGGCCGAACGCGAAGAAGCTGTCGATGCACTCGCTGAAGCCCGTGACCATCCATGCCCATTCGGCATGCTTCGGCGCCGGGTAGGCCGGCTCCGGCGCGAGCGCGATGCCGTACGCCTCGACGAGCTTCGACAGCACGACCTTGTGGCGGGCTTCCTCGCCGCCGTCCATCTCGAGCGCGCGGCGCAGCAGCGGATCGTCGACCGTCGCGGCGTAGGTCGCCACGCGGATCGACGCGCGGCCTTCGGTTTGCACCGCGATGTCCCAGATCGGCAGCGACGTGAGCCGCCTGAGTTCGGCCGGCTGGAGCGCCGGCCAGTCGATCACGGCCGGCTTGTACGGGTTGTGTGTGTCGAGCAGCATCCGACAGAACATCTGCTTGTGCGCATCGGAACCGATTCGGACCGGGCCTTGCCTCTCGAAGGTCCAGTTGCGCATCGCGTGATCTGCGGCTGCATGCTCTTCGTGCAGCGTGTCGGTCATGGCTATTGTTATGCGATTACGGATCGAAAGATTCTTGCACAGCTTCCGTCATCGCGTATTTTCGAGTGGCCATGGGCACGCCGGCCCCGCGCGCGTCGCGGTCACGCGTTCGTGTCGACCCAGAGGCGGCCCCAGCGTGACGCGTAGGCGAGGGCGTGTTCTTCCTCGAAGAAGAAATCGATTGCGTCGAACGACACGGAGCGCGGCGACGGCCCGCCGCTCGCGCGTTCGATCGTCAGGTTGGCGGCGAACAGCCCGTTCGGCAACCGGGCGGCAGCGGGAGCGACTTCGTAGCCCTTGTAGCGGATCGTACGGTTCATGGGGTGGCGCGCAAAAAAGTTCGGACTTTCAGCGTACGAAAACGGGCCGCCTGCGTGAACCAATCTTTCGGCCAATGCAAATTACGCGGGGGGCTGAATCGTTATCGGGGCGGTGCGCGGGGAGAGGGCTTTCGGCAGGGGCGGCGACACGCCCGGCACATCGCCGCGCGTCGGAAGACGCGCCGCGCGACCCCGTCGAATCCTGTCGACCGAAGGCGCGCGGCGGAATGCGGAGGTTACTGGTTGGCGACTTTCAGCACGGGGGCGAGCGCATCGACCGATGCCGCATGCGAGGCCGCACGATGCGACGCGAACGCGAGCGCGAATTCGGCGGCTTGCGCGCCGACCGTCTCGAGTTGTGCGACGACCTTCGGATCCGAGCAGCTATCGGCGCTTTCGAAGCGGGTTTCGAGCGTGTTGACGGTGGCGCCGAACGGCGTCGGCCAGCCGCGCAGCGCATGGACGATCGAGCGCAGCGACGTCAGTACGGTGCCGGCCGCCTGCCAGCCGTACGCGGTGACGATCAGGCCGACCGCACGGCCGTCGAGATACGGGCGATCGTCCGCGCGCAGCTCCTCGAGCGTGTCGAGCGCGTTCTTCACGAGACCGGACACGCCGCCGTGATAGCCGGGCGTGGCGATGATGATCGCGTCGGCCTGGCGCACGGCGTCGATCAGCTCGCGCTGCGCGTCGGTCAGCGTTTTATGTTCGGGCGCGTAGTGCGGCAGCGTATGCAGGAACGGGCCGTCGAACAGGCGCGTGCGCGCGCCGGCGGCTTGCGCACCGCGCAGTGCGAACGACAGCGCGCGTTCGGTGGACGACGCGGCTCGGGTGGTCCCGCCGATGCCGACGACGAACGGGCGGCGGTGTTGATCGAATGCAGTCAAGGGGCGCTCCTCGGGAATGGCTTGCCCGGCTAAGCACAGGCTTAAAACCAGATGGTAACGACCCGGTCGCCACTCTGAAAACGACTTTTCGTTCTATCGATATGCCGCGCGGCGACGGCAAGCGTGTGCGCGGCCCCGCAGATCGATAGCAGAAATGCTTGGTTGGGACGGTGCGCCACGGTCGATAAGATGGGCTCGTCTCCTCCATGATGTCTCTACTGACATGGGTTGGCCCCGCCGCGCGGATGCTGGCGGGGCTTTTTTTCGTCCTCGGCCGGAAAACGGGGTGCGATGCGCAGGGGCGTGGCCCGTTACTCGAATACCGGCCGGAAGAAGCTGCGTTCGTAGCTGACGATGCACCGCGTTTGCTCCGCGTAGCAGAACGCGGCCTGGCAGGCGGGATCGTCCTTCGAGCGTTCGCGGTAGCGCTCGTAGTCGGCGAGGCTCGGGAACGAGAACATCGCGAGCGCGATGTTGCTCGCGCCTTCGGACGGCAGGAAGTAGCCGTGATGCGTGCCGCCGAACTGCTCGACGAGCGGAATCCACATCTTGCCGTAGGTTTCGAATTCGACGAGTTTGTACGGATCGACGACGTAGCGAAGGAAGCAGGTGATCATGGGCACTCGCGGGGGTGACGGAGCGGCGAGTCTGGAGCGCGGGGCGGCACGTGTCAACGGCGAGCGCGCCGGACAGGCCCATCATCACGCGACTTCATCGCACGACGCGTTGCTTGCGCGGGCAACGATCGATGCTTCGATGCGCTTGCCGTGACGTGCACGCGGCATCGGCGCGAACGATATTCGTTCCGTCCGCCAGCCGCGTTACCCCGGGATTTACTCGTCGCGGCTGTGCGTCTCGCCGCCGCCTTTCGCGAGGCGCCATGCGATCGCGCCGAGCACGCCGACCGCGACGATCAGCGCGCCCCACAGCACGTAGCGGCGCCCGGCATCCGCATCGGCGGCTGCCGCCGGCACGACCGCCGACGGCAGCGCCGCGCCGACGCGGGCGGGCCGCACTTCCGGCACCATGCCGACCAGCAGTGCGTCGCGGCTCACGGCCGACGATGCGAGCGACGCGTCGCCGACGCCGAGCGTAAACGGCGGCGTGCCGCGCGCGACGAAGGTCAGCGCGGCCGGATGCCAGCCGAGCGCGACGGCCGGCTGGCCGCCGCCGAGCCCGCCGTTGCGCATGTCGACGACGATTCGCCATGTGCGATCCGTGTTCGCGACGAACTCGAGCGGCGGATTGCGTTGCTCGCCGCCCTTGCCCTGCAGCCGGAACAGCACGGCGGACGCGACGTCGCGCCACGGCGCCCGCGCATCGGCGCGGCTTTGCAGCGTCGCGCGCGCGACGGTGTTCGGCTGCGGCAGGTCGATGCGCACGCGGTCGACCGGATACGCGCCGTCGGTGTCGAACAGATACTCGCCTGGCGCAGCGCCGGCGCGTATCCGCACGGCGTCGCGCCACTGGCGCGGCACGGACGCCGTGTCGACGCCGCGCGCGTCGCGCGGATGCGTCTCGACGTCGACCGACGCGATCGACGGCGCGCCGTCGGGCCAGTCCAGCCGAAGGTAGCGCGGCGCGGCGCCGTCGAGCGCGATGCGCTCCTGCACCAGCATGTCGTTGCCGCGGCCGACCTTCAGCAACTGCGTGCTGCCGAGTGGCCGCCAGGTGCGCAGGTCGTCGCTGGCTTCGACGGACACACGCCCCTGGTAGCTGTCGTCGCCCACGTGTACGAGCAGCGCGTCGATGTTGCCGTCGGCATGCGACAGGTCGACGAGGTCCGCGCCGTGCCGGGTGCGCGAAGGCGTCGCGATGACCGCGCGCAGCGCGCCGTCCGGGCCGACCGTCACGCCGGGCGGCGCGTTGCCGTTCTCGGCGCGCGCGGGCGGCAGCGGGAACCAATGCACCGGCGTGCGGGACGGCGGCACGGCGGCCGCAGCCGCGGCGGGTGCGTCGAGCGAGTACGGCACCGGCTCGCCCGCGCCGTTGAAGATGCGCACATCGCCGAGATCGTCGCGCCGGCTCGCCGCATACACGGGCTGAGGCACGGTGAGCTGGTAATACGCGGCGCTGCCGTCGAGGTCGAGCGCGAAGCGCTGCATCGCGCGTCCGGCGTTCGGTGCGCCGTCGGCCGCCGCGAACGACGCGAGCAGGCTCAGCCCGAGCAGGGCGGCGCGTCGTTTCATGGCCGGCCGCCTTGTTGCGCGGCGGCCTTCGGCGGCAGCGGCGAGAAATAGCCGATCAACAGCAGCAGCACGCCGATGCCGATGAACGACACGATGCGCTCGATGCCGGTGACGTGCGACAGGTCGAACAGGAACAGCTTGACGACCGTGAGCGCGAGCAGCGCGGCGCCGACGAACCACAGCGGCCGCAGCCCGCGGCGCGTGGCCCAGATCGTGATGGCGAGCGCGCAGACCGTCCAGTACACGGACACCGACGCCTGCACGAGCGTCGATTCGGCCATCGCGCCGAATGCGTACGGCACGCCGGCCCAGTGATGCAGCGTGCGCAGCATCAGCACGTTGAACCACAGGAACACGGTCGCGATCGCCAGATAGCCGGCGACGCGCGGATGCCACGCGATGCCGAGCGCTTTCAGGCGACGCAGCCACGCGGCGAACGCGACGAAGACGAGACCCTGCGCGACGTCGAGCGGATTGAGCAGCGGCAGCCAGAAGAGCGGCGCTGCGTCGCCGTCGCTCACCGTGCTGGCGAGGCTCCACAGCCACAGCAGCGCGGCGAGCGGCGCGGCTCCCCACACCTGATAGGCGCGCGGGAATGCCGCGACGGGCCAGCGCAGCCGCGAGCCCGGGCCCGACACGAGCAGGAGCAGCGCGCCGAAGCCGTACGCCCATGCGCTCCAGCTCCATGCGCCTTCCGGGACGAACGCGCGCAGGCGCCAGAACCCTTCGAGCGCCAGCAGCCCGCCCAGGGTCCAGAACGTCAGCGTATGCAGCGGCGCGAGCATGCGTGCTGCAACGGAGGGCGTCACACCCCGCGCGTCGGCGGCGTCGGTCGTGCCGCGCGACTGGCGCCACAGCAGCGCAAATCCCGCGCCGATGGCCACAGGCCACGCGAACGCGCCCATGCCCGACAGCGGCGCTTCGTGCGCATCGAACGCACGCAGCGCGAGCAGCGCCAGCACCGGTGCGAGCGCGAGCGCGGGCCATTCGGCGAGCGGCCACGCGAGCCGGCGGCGCGCGGCGTGCGCGAGCCATGCGGTGCCGGCCGCGAACAGCGCGGTCGTATCGACGACGAAGCGCTCGGCATGCAGGTCGACGTGTCGGCTCGCATGGACGAGGATCTCGTGCAGCCCGCCGCTGACCCACCACAGCAGCCCCCACGCGGCGGCCGCGACGCCGATCTCGGGCATCCATGCATGCCATGCGCGCGCTTCGCCGCGCCCGTGCAGCCACCAGCCGGTGAACAGGCCGGCGAGCGCGATCAGCAGCATCGCGATATACGGGCTGTTGAGCACCGGCAGCGCGGCCGTGTCGGCCGGGCCAAGCAGGCTCGTGAAGAACGCGCCGGCCGCGGCGACCTGCATCAGCAGCCCGAAGCCGAACGGCAGCAGGCGTTTCTGGCGCACGCCGAGCCACACGACGGCTGCGCCTTCGATGGCCCACGCGGCGCTGGTCGTCGGCCCCGAGAACGCGAACGGCACCGCGAGCGTCGCGAAGATGACCGCGAGCGCGAGCATCGATTCGAACAGCAGACCGAGGCGATCGCGGCGCCGCGCGAGCCATGCGGCTACCGCGACGTAGAACGCCGACAGCGCGACCGCGCTCCATGCGAGCCCGAACGGCATGCCTTTCACGAGCGACGCCTGCAGCGCGGTCGCGACGATCGGCGTGCCGAACACGAGCGTGCCGTCCACATAGTGTCGCAGCGCGAGTTCGCGTTTCACCGCATACAGCAGCGCGATGCCGACATACATCAGGAAGAACAGGACGAGGAACGGCTCGGTGCTCGCGAACAGCGAGGGGCGATAGGCCGTCACGCCCCACGCGGAGCCGATCGTGAACGTGAACACGAAGCCGAGCAGGTTCAGCGGGCGCCAGGCCTTGAACCACGCGATCGCGAAGATGCCCGCGTTCAGCAGTGCGTAGTAGCCGAACAGCGCGACGTGGTTGCCCTGGCCGGTCGACAGCAGGATCGGTGCGAGGAAGCCGCCCGCACTGCCCATGAACGCGAGCGGCAGCGCGTTCTGCCGCACCGCGAGGAATGCGCTCAGCGCGCAGACCGCGACCATCAACGGGAACGCGGCGCCGACGGGCAGCAACGCATCGAGCCTGGTCGCGGCGAAGATCGTCAGGTACAGGATGCCGACGCCGCCGCCTTGCAGCACGAGGCCGTATGTGGCGCGGCGCGCACGCACGCGCCAGCCGATCGCGAGCAGCGCGGCCGCCGCGAGCGCCGTGCCCGCGAGACGGAATTCGATCGGCAGCATGTCGTTGTCGGCCGCGTACTTGAGCAGGAACGCGACGCCGAAGAACAGCACGACGATCCCGACACGCACGACCGTGTTGCCGCCGAGCAGCCAGTCGCGCGCGGCGCCGAACGCGCGTTCGGCGATGCCGGGTTCGCGCGGCGCGGGCGGTTCGGGCGGAGTGGCAGGTGCGCTGGCGGTGGTGTCGGCGTGAACGGACGCAGCCGAGGCGCGTGCCGCGGTGGCCGGCGCGGGCGGTGTCGGGAAGTGCGTCGGCAGCGGTGCGGAGGCGGCGTCGGCCGAAGCCGTCGGCGCGATGCCACCGGATGTCGCCGTCCCGGCTTTCGCGCCCGCCAGTTGAGCGCGCAGCGCGTCGAGTTCGCGCGTGAGCGTGTCGACGGTGGCTTCGAGGCGCGCGACGCGATCGGCGAGCGGTAACGGGGTGGGAGGCGGCGCGGAGCTGGCCCATGCGTCGGGCACGGCGCGCCGGCTCTGCAGCTTGCGTTGCCGCAGCGCGTGCCCGACCCAGAACCCGGCGGCGGCTCCGAGCAGCGCGCCGCTCGCGGCCGGGAAATCCCCGATCAGGGCGGCGATGCCGCCCACGACGAAACCGATTACGGCGAATGCCCAGTTCAACGCCTTGCTCCCTCTCACTATCGTTATCGTCCTTCGATCGGGATCGCACCGGATCGAGGCGGTTTCAGCACGGCCGGCAGGCGAACCGGCATGCGCGCGCCATGCGGCTGGCGCCTTCGTGCGAAAGGCCCGCGGCAACGTCGCGATCGGCGTGTTTGCGGCGAATGTATCACAGCGTGCCTGCCCGGATTTCCGCGGTTGGCGCGGTATCGCGGCGTGCGCCGTTCGGTGTCGCCATACGGCTTTTTGCACGGTCATGCTTTTTATTGACGAATGCGATGCGCGTTTTCGTCTGAGTAGATGCGCGCCGGAACGGACGTCAACTTGTCGGAAAGCGACGCGTGCCGAATGCGGCCTGGCGCAAAATCCCATGTGCCGTTCGCCGCGCTGCTGCGCACAAGTCCGAAGGGCGATGCCCGTCGCAGCAGGCCGAGCGCGTATTGCGCCGCCGCAAAGGGCGGCGCGGCCCGCCGGACGGGGCTGGCGGCCGTGTCGTATTTGCGCAAGCGTTTGTCGTAATTCGTCGGCAGGCCGGGGTTTTTTCTGGCAACTATGTAGGCACGCTATGACAAGCGCGAGTCCCCGCTACACGAGGAGAAGGTTTCGATGGATGCCCCCAAGGTTGTGGTCGAAGGTCTGTGCAAGGTGTTTGGAAGCAATCCGCAGCAGGCGCTCGACATGCTCGCCGCCGGCGCGACGAAGGACGATGTGCTCAAGCGCACCGGTCAGGTCGTCGGCGTGCACAACGTCTCCTTCGATGTGCAGGAAGGCGAAATTTTCGTGCTGATGGGCCTGTCCGGTTCCGGCAAGTCCACGCTGATCCGCCTCGTGAACCGGCTGGTCGATCCGAGCGCCGGCAAGGTGCTGATCGACGGGCTCGACGTCGCGTCGGCGCGCCGCTCGGCGCTGACCGCGCTGCGCCGCAAGGACATGAGCATGGTGTTCCAGTCGTTCGCGCTGATGCCGCATCGCACCGTGGTGTCGAATGCCGCGTTCGGGCTGGAAGTCGCGGGCATGGGCAAGAAGGAGCGCGAGCGCCGTGCGATGGAAGTGCTCGAGCAGGTCGGCCTGGCGCCGTTTTCGCACAAGCTGCCGTCCGAGCTGTCGGGCGGCATGCAGCAGCGCGTCGGCCTTGCCCGCGCGCTGGCCGTGAACCCGTCGCTGATGATCATGGACGAGGCGTTCTCCGCGCTCGATCCGCTCAAGCGCCGCGAAATGCAGGACGTGCTGCTGCAACTGCAGAAGGACCAGCGCCGCACGATCATGTTCGTGTCGCACGATCTGGAGGAGGCGCTGCGCATCGGCAACCGCATCGCGATCATGGAAGGCGGCCGCCTCGTGCAGGTCGGCACGCCGCAGGACATCATCGCGAACCCGGCCGACGATTACGTGCGCGCGTTCTTCGACGGCATCGACACCAGCCGCTACCTCACCGCCGGCGACCTGATGCAGACGGGCGCCGTGCCTACCATGTCGAAGTGCGATGCCGCGAACGTCGCCGCGTCGCTGAACGGCAGCGCCGAATACGCGTTCGTGCTCGATGCGCAACGCAAGATCCGCGGTTTCGTCACGCGCGATGCGATCGGTCAGGACACGCCGTCCGTGCGGCCGATCGAAAGCATCCGGCGCGATGCGTCGCTCGAACACGTCGTCGCGCGCGTGGTCGCGAGCCCGAATGCACTGCCCGTCGTCGACGACGACGGCTGCTACTGCGGCTCGGTCGATCGCGCGCTCATCCTGAAGGCCATCACGCGTTCGCGAGGTTCCCATGTCTGAAATGATTCCGCTCGGTACCTGGGTCGACCAGTCCGTTCACTACCTGCTCGACCACGACGCGAAGACGTTCGACGCGATCGGTCGAGCGATCGAGGGGCTCGCGGCATTCGTCGAGCATGGCCTGCAGGCGATCCCGATGTGGCTGATGATGGCGATCTTCATCGGCGTCGGGCTGTGGCGGGTGGGCTGGCGCTTCGCGCTGTTCACCACCGCGTCGCTGCTGCTGATCTTCGCGACCGGCTTCTGGGATCAGACGGTCATCACGCTCGGCCTCACGCTGTCGTCGACGATCATCAGCCTCGTACTCGGCATCCCACTCGGCATCTGGGCCGCGAAGAGCAAGTGGGTCGCCGCGATCGTGCGCCCGATCCTCGATCTGATGCAGACGATGCCCGCCTTCGTCTACCTGATTCCGGCCGCGATGCTGTTCGGTCTCGGCCGCGTGCCGGGGATCCTGTCGACGGTGATCTTCGCGATGCCGCCCGCGGTGCGTCTCACGAGCCTCGGCATCCGCCACGTGAACCGCGAGATCGTCGAAGCCGGGCAGGCGTTCGGCTGCACGCCGTGGCAACTGCTGTACAAGGTGCAGTTCCCGAACGCGCTGCCGTCGATCATGCAGGGCGTGAACCAGACGATCATGATGGCGCTGTCGATGGTGATCATCGCGTCGATGGTCGGCGCGGGCGGCCTCGGCAACGACGTGCTCGCGAGTATCCAGCGCCTCGACATCGGCCTCGGCTTCGAAAGCGGTCTGTCGGTCGTGCTGCTCGCGATCATTCTCGACCGCATCACCGAGAGCTTCGGCCGCGCGCCGGGCACCGCGAAAGCGCCGCTGTTCTCGGGCCTCAAGCAGCTCTTTCGCGTGAAGGCCGAGCCCGCGCAGGCCTGATCTCCGGCGGCCGGGCACGCTCCGGCCGCTCACCCTCGTCGAATAACGGCTCCCGCGGCTTGCGCCGCGGGGCTGGCTCCCTGCAACCTCCTCGCCAGGAGACCGATGTGACGTCCGCCGTCGCTGTCGCGCCCGTTGCCTGCGTTTCACCGGTTTCGTCCCTCGCCCATTTCGGCTTCCTGACGCTGCCGAACTTCTCGATGATCGCGTTCTCGAGCGCGGTCGAAGTGCTTCGGATGGCGAACTATGTCGGACGGGCGGAACACTACAAGTGGTCGATCTACTCGCTCGACGGCGCGCCCGCGCATGCCAGCAACGGCATCGCGGTGCGGCCCACGCAGCCGCTCGATTACGACGACCTGCCCGACGTGATGATCGTGTGCGGCGGCATCCGCATCCGCGACATGGTCGACGAGCGTGCGCGCGATACGCTCGCGGCGCTTGCCGCACGCGGGCTGCCGCTCGGCGGCATCTGCACCGGCGCCTACGCGCTGATGGCGAGCGGGTTGCTCGACGGCTATCGTTGCACCGTGCACTGGGAGAACCTGTCCGCGCTGCATTCCGAATTTCCGCAGGTCGGATTCGCCGACGAGTTGTTCGTCGTCGATCGCGACCGGCTGACCTGCACCGGCGGCACCGCGCCGCTCGATCTGATGCTGAACCTCGTCGGCATGCGGTTCGGCCAGCAACTGGCCGCGCAGGTATCCGAGCAGTTCATCCTGGAGCGCATCCGCAGTTCGACCGATACGCAGCCGATTCCGGTCGATGCGCGGGTCGGTTTCTCGCGCGCGGAGCTGATCGAGGTCGTGCGGCTGATGGAGGCGAACATCGAGGAACCGCTGTCGCTCGAGGAGCTCGCGCGGCTCGTGCGGCTGTCGCAGCGGCATCTGCAGCGCATGTTCAAGGTGTACCTGAACGTATCGCCGACCCACTATTACCTGACGTTGCGCCTGAAACGTGCACGCGACCTGCTGCGTACGACCGACGCATCGATCGCGCGCGTGACGACGGTCTGCGGCTTTCATTCGCCGTGTCATTTCAGCAAGGCATACCGCGCGCAGTTCGGCCACGCGCCGAGCTACGAGCGCCGGCTGCCGGGGCGCTGAACGGGGCGATCAATCGGTCCGCGACGTCGCCGGGATCGCGGCGCGCGGCTTCAATAAACGATCCCGCATTCGAGCAAACGACATCACTTTGAGGAGAAGCAAGATGAAGCGCCTATTGATCGCAGCGGTGTGCGGGATCGGGATAACCGCGCCGATGTCGGCCGTTTATGCGGCCGATCCGCCCGTTTGCAAGAACGTGCGCTTCGCCGATGTCGGCTGGTCCGACATCGCGGCGACCACGGGCCTCGCGTCGACGATGCTGCAGGGGCTCGGCTACACCCCGACGAAGACGATCGCGTCGGTGCCGATCACGTTCGCGGGGATCAAGAGCAAGCAGATCGACGTGTTCCTCGGCTACTGGTCGCCGACGATGGACCCGATCATCCAGCCGTTCACGAAGGCCGGCACGATCAAGGTGCTCGCGACGCCCAACCTGACCGGCGCGAAATACACGCTCGCGGTGCCCGACTACGTGTACCAGGGCGGCCTGAAGTCGTTCGCGGACATCCAGAAATTCGCGGACAAGCTCAACGGCAAGATCTACGGGATCGAGCCGGGCAACGACGGCAACGCGCTGATCAAGAAGATGATCGACGGCAACCAGTTCGGCCTCGGCAAGTTCAAGCTGGTCGAGTCGAGCGAGGCCGGGATGCTAGTCGAGGTGAACCGCGCGATCCGCGACAAGCAGTGGATCGTGTTCCTCGGCTGGGAACCGCATCCGATGAACGTGCAGATGAAGATCGACTACCTGACCGGCGGCGACGACGTGTTCGGCCCGAACTACGGCGAAGCGAAGGTGCTGACGGCCACGCCGCCCGACTACGCGCAGCGCTGCCCGAACGTCGCGAAGTTCGTGTCGAACCTGCAGTTCACGACGTCGATCGAGAACCACGTGATGGTGCCGATCATGAACAAGCAGGATCCGAACAAGGCCGCCGCCGAATGGCTGAAGGCGAATCCGCAATCGCTCGACAAGTGGCTGGCCGGCGTGACGACGATCGACGGCAAGCCGGGCCTGCCGGCGGTGAAGGCATACCTCGGCGTGCATTGAGCTCGACGCGTCGGGCGTTGCGGCCGCGGCCCGGAGCCTGGCGTGAATGTCGAGCCGGCGCAAGCAGGGCGACCTGCTTGCGCCGGCTTTTTGCTGTGCGCAGCGCGCAGCGTGCTGCGTACTCGCGCCAACGGCCGGCGGGCGATGCGCTAGACTGCTCGATCCCCGCCAAGGAGACGGCAATGACCCGCAACCCCCTCGATGCATCCCGGCGGCTGTACGCAGCCGGCACGCGGCCGAATGGCGCGATCGCTTCGGTCGACGCAGGCTGCAGCCGGACGATCCGGTATGTCGGCCGTTCATTCGCATGAAGCGCATCGAGCAAGTGGTGCTCGCCGCCGATCTCGCGGGCACGGCGGTGTTCGCGATCGAAGGCGCCAATGCGGCAATCGGCGCCGGACTCGATCTGTTCGGGGTGATGGTGCTGTCGCTCGTCGTCGCGCTCGGCGGCGGCGTGATTCGCGACCTGTTGATCGGCGCCCGCCCGCCGAGCGCCGTGAGCGACTGGCGTTATCCGGCGCTCGCGTTCGCCGCGGGACTGTTCGCGTTCGTGTTTCATGCACGGGTCGCGTCGTTCTCGCCGTCGCTGCTGACGACGCTCGATGCGGCCGGCCTCGCATTGTTCGCGGTCGCGGGCGCGGTGAAGGCGATCGAATTCCGCGTCCACCCGTTCATTGCGACGCTGATGGGCGCCGTGACCGGCTGCGGGGGCGGCGTCGTGCGCGATCTGCTGCTTGCGCGGATACCGGTCGTGCTGGTCACGGATATCTATGCGAGCGCGGCGCTGCTCGGCGCGGTCGTCGTCGTGTCGTGCCGGCGACTCGGTTGCCCGCCCGTCGTCGCGGCCGTGCTCGGCGGCGCCGCGTGCTTGGCGCTGCGGATGGCGGCGGTGCGCTTCGGCTGGCAGTTGCCGAAAATTGCCGCGGGGGCGTAGAGCCTGTTCACGACCCCTTCGTCGCCGCCGGCACGTCGAACACGCGATCGAACGCCCACTGGAACACGAACGCGTAGCAGAAGAAGAACGCGAACAGCCCGATATCGACGACGAACGCATCGAACCACGTGATGTCGAGCCACCACGACACGACCGGCACGAGGATGAAGATCAGCCCGCCTTCGAATCCGGTGGCATGCAGGATCCGCCGCCCGAGCGTACGCGCCGGCTGCCGCCGCGACGCTTCCCAGCGTTCGAACAGCGCGTTGAAGATCATGTTCCACAGCATCGCGATCGCCGACATCGTCGCCGACAATGCGCCCGAATAGACGAGGTCCTGCTTGAAGATCGCCGCGATCGCGGGCGAAATGCAGGAAATGGCGATCGCTTCGTAGAGCACCGCCTGCGTGATCCTGCGCGGTAGGCCTTGCACGGGGTTCCTCCGGTTCGACGGCGGCGCCATGCCGCAACGTCCCCGCAAGGCTAGCCGCGTTGCGCGCCCGTTTCAATTCACCTAATCTCACCCCGATTGAACCGAATTCAACCCGGCCGCATTCGATCCGCGAGGCTCCGTGTTCTCGAAAATCCCCCTGACCGCTTTGCGTGTATTCGAATCGTCGGCACGGCTCGGCACGTTCAAGGCCGCCGCGGACGAGCTGTCCGTGACGCCGGCTGCCGTGTCGCACCAGATCAAGTCGCTGGAGAGCCGCGTCGGCGTGCTGCTGTTCGAGCGCGGCGCAGGCGGCGTGCGGCTGACGGAAGAAGGCGAGCGACTGTTTCGCGCGAGCCACGAAGCGTTGCTGGCATTGAGCCGCGGGCTCGACGCCGTGCGGCCGGACGCGGCCGACGAGCGCCCGCTCGTGCTGACCACCACGCCGGCCTTTGCGGCGATGTGGCTGATTCCCCGGCTCGGTGCGTTTCGCCGTGTCGATCCGCATCTGCACATCAAGGTCGAAACGGGGAACGCGCTCGTCGATCTCGAACGCGAGGCGCGGATCGATCTCGCGATTCGCGCGACGTCGCGCCAGTTTCCCGCGCTGAACGAGATTGCGTTGATCGACGAGTATTTCGGCGCGTATGCGGCTGCCGGCTTCGACGCGCACCGCACCGACGAGCCGCTCGACCTGATCGAGACCGTGTGGGATACGCCGCTGCCCGTGTCGGTCGACTGGGCGTCGTGGTGTCGTGCGGCGGGCCGGCAAGCATGGCTCGAGCGCGCGGTGTTTCGCCATTACGACGACGAGCACTACGCATTGCAGGCCGTGCTGCACGGGCAGGGTATCGCGCTGCTCAGCTCGGTGCTGGCCGCCGAGCATGTGGAGCGCGGTGCGTTGATGCCGATCGAGCCCGCGGTGCGGCTCGACGGTGCGCGCTTCGTCGCGCTGTGCCGGCCGGGGCGGGAGCGCGAGCCGCAGGTCAGGCGGTTTCTCGACTGGCTCGAAGCGGAAATCGCACGGACGCGCGATGCGGTGGCGCGGATGGCGCCCGACGCGTCTCGCGCCGCTAACCGAACCTGACGCAATACACCGGCGGCAAATGCGCCGATACCTGTCGCCAATGGTCGCCGCCATCGACGGACGTCCATAACCCGCCCGTCGTCGACGCCATCGCGAGGCGCGTGCCGGAATCGTCGACCGCGAGCCCATGCCGGTACACGAGGTCGTACGCGGGCGCGGCCGGCAACCCGTTCGACAGGCTCTCGAAACTGCGGCCGCCGTCGCGCGTGCGCGTGACGACGAACCGGCCGTTCACCGGAATCCGGCACGCATCCTTCACGGCCGGCACGAACCACGCGGTATCCGGTTCATGCGGATGCACGGCCACCGCGAAACCGAAGCTCGACGGTTGCGCTTCGATGCGGCGCCAGTGTTCGCCGCCGTCGGTCGAGCGGAAGATCGCGCAGTGATGCTGCGTCCACAGCACGTCGGGATTGGCCGCGCACTGCACGACGCGGTGCGGATCCTGCATGTTCGGCTCGCCGCGTCGCTCGGGCGGCATGTAGTCGGCTTCCATGCCTTCCGCGGTCACACGCCACGTCGCGCCGCCGTCGACGGTCTGCCAGACGCCGCCGCACGAGATGCCGACGGCGACGTGTCGGCTGTCGCGCGGATCGACCATCACCGAATGGATGCCCGGCGCGTCGTACCCGCCGCCGCCCCATTCGGCGCGTTCGGGGCGATCCCACAGCGCGCGGTTGAGTACCCATGAATCGCCGTGGTCGCCGGAGCGGAACAGGCCGCCGGGAATCGTGCCGGCCCACAGTACGCCGGGCTCGTCCGCACCGCCGGCTTCGAGCGACCAGATTTGCTGAAGGGTCCACGGCGGCTGCGGCGCCCCCGCGGGCGCGTCGTCGGCGTCGCCGCTGCCCGTGTGCGTGTCGGTACGGGCGGCCGACGCGTCGGCAGGCTGCGGCGGATAAACCGGGGCCGCACATTCCTCCCAGTCGGTGGCGCCTGCGCGCAGCCGGTGGAGCTTCACGCCGAAATGGCCGAGATTGAGCGCCGCATACAGCGTGCCGTCGCGCGGGTCGGCGAGCGCCATGCTGACGGGCTCGCCGATGAAATGCGGTTCGCCGAGCGTCCAGCCGCCGTTACCGTCGGGTTGCAGGACGAACAGGCCCTTGCGGGTGGCGACGAGCAGTCGATCGTTCATATGCGGTGTCTCCGGATGGTCCGCCTTGGCGCGACGGCACTTGGTATGGAGGGATGCTGCGCCCGTGCGTCCCTTTATCCGCCGGTCAGCGCCTGCACGACATACACGCGGCTGGCGTCGCCGAGCGCATCGGACAGGCGCTGCCGGTCGCGGATCGGCTGGCCGTCGATGAACACCGACAGGTGCTTTCGCAGCGCGCCCTGGTCGTCGACGATGTAGCCGCGCAGCCGCGGTTGCTCGCTGAAAATGGTGTCGAATGCTTCGCCGACCGTGCGCGCGTCGATGTCGCGCTCGGGCGTTTCGACATGCCGCTGGATCGATGCGGCGAAGAAGAGGTGCGCCATGGCGGTAGCTGGCAGGAGCCGCACGAAGGGATGGCTTGTAGTTTAGGCGATCCGGCGGGCGCCGAAAGGGGAAACGGCACTGCCGTGCGCGGCGCGGCTGCTAGACCGGAATCGACCGTCCCCTGATCCGGATCCCGAGCCGCACGACGCCGATCACCGCATTCGACAGCCACGTGAGCCAGCGCGGCATCCCGCGCCGCCGGATATCGAGCAGCAGCACGATCCGCACGGCGTCGCTGTCGTTCCATACCTCGTGCGTGAACGTGTCGTCCCACAGCAGGAAGCGGCCTTCGTCGAGCCGGTATTCGCGGCCGTCGACCTTCAGCACGGCGGCCGGCGTGCCGTCCGCGCGCCTAGGCATCGACAGCACGAGATAGCCGCGCAGGATGCCGCGGAACGGCCCGCGATGCGGCGGGATGTGCTTGCCGGGCGCGAGGAACGACAGCGACGCGGACAGCACGTCCGGCGACGTCGCGACGAGCGACGCGACGGTCGGGCAGCGCGACAGGTTGCGCGCAAACGGCTGGCCGTACGCCTGCATGATGAACATGCGCCAGTTGCGCGCGTCGTTGGCCGAGATGTCGTACTGCTCGCGCATGATGTCGTGAAAGCGCGGGATGCGCGGCATGTCGCGTGCTACGTCGAGCGCCTCCGCGCGGATCGCGGGCCACGCGCGCACGAATCGCTCGGCATCCGGGAATGCGGCCGTGTCGAGCACCGCGCCGCTGTCGATATGGCGGTCGTACAGTGTGCGCAGCAGGGCGGCTGCATGGTCGTAAGCGGCGGACATGGTCGATCGATGGGCGGTCCGGATGAAGTGGTGGTCAGTCTGCCCGAAGCACGACGGGCGTTGCGTTACGTCAGGTTACGCCGGCTGACGAACGAATGACAGTTCGATGAAGGTCCGGCAAGGGCGGCCCGGCAGGCCGGGAATAAACATGCCTCCTCCGTCGTCATACGGGTGTAGCACGTCGTCTCGTTGACTTCTGAAGGAGTGGAACATGAACAAGCACTGGCTGTTGGCCGCCACGATGGTGGCGATGTCTGTCACAGGTGTCGCGACGCAAGCGTCCGCACAGGCACTCACGCGCGCGCAGGTCCGGCAGGAATTGATCGACGCCGAAAACGGCGGGTTGCGCTTCGTGACCGATACGTCGTATCCGGACGTGAGCCCGTTGTTTCAGAACCAAGCCGAGCGGATGCCGCAGCGGCAGGCCAGCACGGCGGTCGGCAGCGATCCGGCCATGTCGTCCGAAGCGGGCAAGCCGGCGGCGATGTCGCGGCGTCCGGGCGCCGCCGCATGCGTCGGCCCCGCGAGCTTCTGCACGATCTATTTCGGCAGCTGATCCCACCCGCCTGCATGCGCAGGTCACGCCTGTCCCGTGGTTGATCGTTACGTCTCATTGAAGGAGTTCATGATGAAAACATATATCGCACTACTGACGATGATCGGAGCGCTCGTCGGTCAGTCGGCATTCGCGCAAGCGGCCGCGCCGCTGACGCGTGCGCAGGTTCGCGAGGAATTGATGCGTCTGGAAGCGGCCGGGTACGACCCGGCGAAGGGCGACGAAGGCGAGTATCCGGCCGACATCCAGGCCGCGGAAGCGAAGCTCGCCGAGCAGGAACGGACGCGCATGGCGGCGTCGACGACGCGGGCGGCCGAACCCGGCATGCCGGCGCAGAGCGGCAACTAGGGGCCGATATGTACCCGTGCTGCGAGAGACCGTCGGCATCGCGGCAGAGCGAGGCACGCGCGCTGAGGGGCGCACGGATACGAATCGTATGGCGTGGTGGTGCGATGTTGTCCCGGCGCCGATGCGCGCGTCATGCAGGCGCTCGCGTTCGACGTGACGCGTCCGGACAGGCAGGCGGGCGGGACGCAACGCGCGTCGTGGCGCGTCGGAAAATCGGCCGGGCCGCGGCGGTGCAGCCCGGCCCGGCGCACATCAGTGCCGCTCGTCGGCGATATGGCTGCGGATCACGTCCGCGAACGACGTGTCGCCCTTCAGCCCGAGTGCTTCCGCGCGCGACGTATCCCAGCGGCCCGGCCAGCTGCCGACGATCTTCTCGACGCGTTCGTCGGGCGCATGGCGGATCAGCTTGACGACCGCGTCGCCCGCGACTTCGCGCAGCGCCGCGATCATCTCGTCGACAGATACCGACAGCCCCGGCAGGTTGATCACGCGCTTGTTGCCGAGCTTCGCGGCGTCGATCTCGCAACCGGCGACGAGCGCGTCGATCGCGCCGCGCGGCGACAGCAGCCACAGCCGCGTCGAGCCGGGCACCGGGCACACGCTTTCCTCGCCGTTCAGCGGCTCGCGGATGATGCCGCTCGCGAACGACGACGCGGCCGCGTTCGGGCGGCCGGGCCGCACGCTGATGGTCGGCAGTCGCAGCACGCGGCCGTCGACGAAGCCGCGTCGCGCGTAGTCGCACAGCAGCAGTTCCGCGATGGCCTTCTCGGCGCCGTACGACGATTGCGGGTTCAGCGCGGTGTCGTCCTGCACGACGTCGGGCAGCGCGCCGCCGTACACCGCGACGGAGCTCGTGAACACGACGCGCGGCCGGTGGCCGCGCGCGCGGCACACTTCGAGCAGCGTGCGCGATGCGTCGAGGTTGATCCGCATGCCGAGATCGAAATCGGCTTCGGCTTGCCCGCTGACGATCGCCGCGAGGTGGAAGATCGCGCCCGTGCGCGTATCGATCGCGCGTTCGAGCACCGCGCGATCGGCGATGTCGCCGACGATCGACGTCACGCGGGCATCGCCGAAATCGTTGCCCTGGACGACGTCGAGCAGCACCAGCTCGTCGATTGTCTCGACACGGCCGTCGGGGCCGGTCAGTTCGCCGCGCTCGAGCAGCTTGCGCGCGAGACGCTGGCCGAGAAAGCCGGCGCCGCCGGTGATCAATACTTTCATGTTCTTCATCCTCTGGGGAATACGGGAATCACAGGTACGGCCTGAGCCAGCCGAGGCCTTCGGACGTGCCGGCCTTCGGCCGATATTCGCAGCCGATCCAGCCGTCGTAGCCGAGCGCGTCGATCAGCGCGAACAGGTACGGGTAGTTGAGTTCGCCGACGTCCGGCTCGTGGCGTTCCGGCACGCCCGCGATCTGGATATGGCCGATGCCCGCGAAATCGCGCTGGAGTTTCATCGCGAGATCGCCTTCGACGATCTGGCAGTGATAGCAGTCGAACTGCACCTTCAGGTTCGGCGCGCCGACTTCCGCGCAGATCGCCTGCGCGTCGTCCTGGCGATTCAGGAAATAGCCGGGCATGTCGCGCGGGTTGATCGGCTCGATCAGGATCGTGATGCCGTGCGCGGCCCCCGCCTGCGCCGCATGCCGCAGGTTCGACAGATAGGTGTCGCGATGGCGCGCACGGTCGGCGCCCGGCGGCACCATGCCGGCCATCACGTGCAGCTTCCTGTTGCCGATCGTGCGTGCATAGTCGAGCGCCTGGTCGATGCCGCGGCGGAACTCGTCCTCGCGGCCCGGCAGCGATGCGATGCCGCGTTCGCCCGCGGCCCAGTCGCCCGGCGGCGCGTTGAACAGCGCCTGTTCGAGGCCGTGCGCGTCGAGACGCGCACGGATGTCCTCGGCGGCGAAGTCGTACGGGAACAGGTACTCGACGGCCTTGAAGCCGTCGCGAGCGGCAGCGGCGAAGCGTTCGAGAAACGCATGCTCGGTGTACATCATCGAGAGGTTGGCGGCGAAGCGTGGCATGACGGAGCGTCCTGTGAATGAATGGCGCGGAGCGCTGTGCGCTCCGCGTCGAATGATGAATCGGCCGGCGGCGTATCAGCGGTTCACGAGTTTCGCGGGCGTGAGCCACACGGCGATCGCGCCGATCACGAGCATCGCGGCCAGCACGTACATGCCGGACGACGTGCTGTGCGTAACGTCCTTCAGGTAGCCGATCACGTACGGGCTCGCGAAACCGGCGAGATTGCCGACCGAGTTGATGATCGCGATCCCGGCCGCGGCCGCGGAGCCTGCGAGGAACGCGGTCGGCAGCGACCAGAACAGCGGGGCGCAGGTCAGCACGCCGCCTGCCGCGAGCGACAGGAACACGATCGACACGGCCGTATTGTGCGAGTACGACGCGGCGACCGCAAACCCGAGCGCGCCCATCAGCGCCGGCACGATCAGGTGCCAGCGGCGTTCGCGGCGCTTGTCCGCGCTGTGGCCGAACAGGTTCATCACGACGATCGCGACGACGAACGGAATCGCCGACAGCAGGCCGATCTGCAGCGTATCGGTGATGCCGGTCGATTTCACGAGCGTCGGCATCCAGAACGTGAGCCCGTACTGGCCGGTGACGAACGCGAAGTAGATCAGCGACATCCACCACATGCGCGGGTCCGAGAACACGGCCTTCAGTGAATGGCCGTGGTTCTGCTGTTCCTGCGGCTGCGCGGCGATTTCGTCTTCGAGCAGCTGCTTCTCGCGCTCGTCGAGCCATTTCGCGCTGCGGATGCCGTTGTCGAGATACAGGATCGTCGCGATGCCGACGAGCACGGCCGGCACGGCTTCGATCATGAACATCCATTGCCAGCCGTGGAAGCCCGAGCCGCCGTGGAAGCGCTCCATGATCCAGCCCGACAGCGGGTTGCCGAAAATGCCCGACACTGGAATCGCGGACATGAACACCGCGATGATCTTCGCGCGGCGATGGGACGGGAACCAGTACGTGAGGTACAGGATCACGCCCGGATAGAAGCCGGCTTCCGCGAGGCCGAGCAGGAAGCGCAGCACGTAGAACTGCGTCGGCGTCTTCACGAACGCGAACAGCGCGGACAGCACGCCCCACGTGATCATGATCCGCGCGATCCAGATGCGCGCGCCGAGGCGGTGCATCAGCAGGTTGCTCGGCAGTTCGAACAGAAAGTAGCCGAGGAAGAAAATCCCCGCGCCGAGCCCGAACACGGTTTCGCTGAACGCGAGATCCTGCGACATCTGCAGCTTGGCAAAGCCGACGTTCACGCGGTCGAGATACGCGACCACGTAGCAGAGCATCAGGAACGGCACGATGCGCCAGAACACTTTCCTGTAGGTGCGGTCGAGTTCGCCCGACTGGGCGGCCGCGGCGGGCGAGCGGCTTGCGGCCGCGTCGAGAGCAGTCATCGTCGTGTCTCCAAGGACGTCGTGTGCCGGCGGCGCGTAGGCTGCCGGTTCGTATGTGTGTGCTGACGGAAGGGCCCGCGCACACAGCGGGCATGTGAATCGGTATCGGATGCGCGGTGCGTCACCAGCGCGCGCCGAAGGTCTGGCGCAATTCGTCGAGCGCGGCGTCGGACAGCGGTTCGGGCTTCGGCTGCGTCATCAGCCACAGCCGCGCCGTTTCCTCGAGCTCCTCGAGCGCATACGACGCGTGCGACACCGACGGCCCCCACATCACGGGGCCGAGGCGATCGAGCAGCACGCCGCGCACCTGGTCGGCCAGCGCCGCGACTTCGGCCGCGACGGCCGGGTCGCCGGGGCGGCGGTAACGGATCAGCGGGATGTGGCCGACCTTCATCACGTAGTACGGCGTGATCGGCGGCAGCACGTCGGTGTCGCGCCACACGCCCGCGAGCGTCAATGCGACGAGATGCGTCGAATGCGTGTGGACGACGCCATGCGCGTCTGCGTTGCGCGCGTAGATGCCGCGATGCAGCGCGAGCGTCTTCGACGGCTTGCCGCCCGATACGGGCTGGCCGTCGGTGCCGACCTTCGCGATGTCGTTCGGGTCGAGCCGGCCGAGGCACGCGTCGGTCGGCGTGATCAGCCAGCCGTCCGCGAGACGCGCGCTGATGTTGCCGGCGCTGCCGACCGCATGGCCGCGCGCATACAGGCTCGCGCCGACCACGCAGATCTCTTCGCGCAGTTTCGCTTCGTCGCTCATCGTGCGGCTCCGTCCAGCGCGCGCAGCGCCTTGTCGAAAAAGTCCGTCGCGCCGAAGTTGCCGGATTTCAGCGCGAGGCCGAGCGGCTGCGCGTCGACGGTGGCCGTGGCCGGCACGCCCGGGTCGATCTGCGCGCCGATCTGCAGCGACTTCACGTCGAGCGCCTGCACGACCGCGCCGGACGTCTCGCCGCCCGCGACGACGAACTTGCGCACGCCGAGTTCGCGCAGCCCGCGGGCAATCGCCGCGAGCGTGCTTTCGACGAGATGGCCGGCCGCGTCGACGCCGAGCGCCTGCTGCACGGCCTTCACTTCGTCGGGCGTGGCCGTTGCATAGATCAGCACGGGTTGCGGCAGGTGCGTGCGCGCAAAGGCGAGCGCCTGCTCGACGACGGGCTCGCCGCGCGACGCCGCGAGCGGATCGATGCGGAAGCTCGGCCGCGTCGCGCGCCACGCGGCGACCTGCGCGTTGGTCGCCTTCGACGCGCTGCCGGCGAGCACGGCCGACAGGCCGTCGATGCGCGGCAGCGACGCCGCGTTGTCGCGCTCGGGCAGTTGCTCCGCGCGGCGGAAATTCGCGGGCAGGCCGAGCGCGATGCCCGAGCCGCCGGTAACGAGCGGCAAGCCCGCGCACGCTTCGCCGAGGACGTAGAGGTCGCGGTCCGACAGCGCGTCTGCGATCGCGAAACGCACACCTTCCGCGCGCAACTGGTCGATCCGCGCACGCACGGCGGCCGCGCCGAGCGCGATCGTGTCGTAGCGGATCAGGCCGACCGACGACTTCGTTTGCTGCTGCAGCACGCGTACGAGGTTCGCATCCTTCATCGGCGTGAGCGGATGATGCTCCATCCCCGATTCGTTCAGCAGCACGTCGCCGACGAACAGGTGGCCGCGATAGATCGTGCGGCCGTTCTCGGGGAACGCCGGGCACGCGATCGTGAAGTCGCCGCCGGCCGCATCGAGCAGCGCGTCGGCCACCGGCCCGATGTTGCCCGCGTCGGTCGAATCGAACGTCGAGCAGTACTTGAAGAAGAACTGGCGGCACCCTTGCGCGCGCAACCATTCGTACGCGGCGAGCGATTGCGCGACGGCGTCGGCGGCGGGAATCGTGCGCGATTTCAGCGCGACGACGATCGCGTCGGCGTCGACGATCGTGTCGGCAGCCTCGCCGTCGGCGGGCACGCCGATCGTTTGCACGGTGCGCATGCCGCTCTTGACGAGCATGTTCGCGAGATCGGTCGCGCCGGTGAAATCGTCGGCGATGCAGCCGAGCAGGGGACGGGAAGCGGAAGCGGTCATGGCAGGAACGTCGTTCGAATCAGCGGGCGGGCGGCAGCGTGATGCCGGGGAAAGTCTTGATCACGGCGGAATCGTCCTCGCCGCCGTGGCCGGCGCTCGACGCGCTCATGAACATCTGGTGCGCGGTGGCCGACAGCGGCAGCGGGAATTTGCTGCGGCGCGCGGTATCGAGCACGAGACCGAGATCCTTCACGAAGATGTCGACGGCCGACAGCGGCGTGTAGTCGCCGTTCAGGATGTGCGGCACGCGGTTCTCGAACATCCACGAATTGCCGGCGCTGTGCGTGATCACGTCGTACAGCGCGTCGGCATCGACGCCTTCGCGCAGGCCGAGCGCCATCGCTTCGGCCGCCGCCGCGATATGCACGCCGGCCAGCAATTGATTGATGATCTTCACTTTCGAGCCGATGCCGTGTGCGTCGCCGAGGCGGTACACCTTGCCGGCGATCGCCGCGAGCACGTCCTCGCAGCCCGCATACGCGGCGGCCGGGCCGGACGTCATCATCGTCATCTCGCCGGAGGCCGCGCGCGCGGCGCCGCCCGACACGGGCGCGTCGAGCATCTGCAGGCCGGCCGCTTCGATGCGCGCGCCGAGCGCGACCGCGAATTCAGGCGCGACGGTCGCGCTCGCGATCACGATGCCGCCGGGCTTCATTGCCGCGACCGCACCGTGTTCGCCGAACAGCACCGTTTCCGTCTGCGCGGCATTGACGACGAGCGTGACGACGACGTCGCACTGCGCACCGAGTTCGGCCGGCGTCGCGCACGCGATGCCGCCTTCGGCGGCGAATGCCTGCAGCACGGTGTCGCGCACGTCGCATGCATGGACGCGCAGGCCGGCGCGCAGCAGCGAGCGTGCGACGCCGAGGCCCATCGCGCCGAGGCCGATGACTCCAACATTTCTTGACATGGTCAACCTTGATCGATTCGGGAGAGGTTCCGGACGGCGGCGGCGGGCGCCGCCGGCTTCAGCAGATGCCGGCTTCCGCGAGGCGGCGGGCGGCGTTGTACATGTGCGTGCGCGCCGCGTTGCGGGCGGCCATCGGGTCGCGCGCGCGGATCGCATCGGCGATCGCCGCGTGTTCGTCGCGCACCTGCCGCGAGAAATCGTCGCGCGTCGCTTCGTTGCCCCGCGTGACCTTCACGCCGGCTTCGAGGTACTGGTTCAGGAACTGCAGCGTCTTCAGGAAATACGGGTTGCCGGTGACGGCCGCGATCGTGCGGTGGAACGCGACGTCTTCCGCCACGCCGTCGCGCCCTTCGGCCACCGCTGCGTCGATCTTGCGCAGCGCGTCGTCGATGTCGGCCATGTCGTCGTCGGTGTGGTGCAGCGCGGCTTCGGCCGCGACTTCGGCCTCGATCGCGCGGCGCACCGCGAGCAGGTGCGGCAGCGAGCTCGCCTCGACGGCTTCCGCGTAGTCGATGCGCAGCGGCCGGATCGCGCCGTGCTGGTTCACGAATACGCCGCTGCCCTGGCGCGGCTCGACCACGCCTTCGTTCTTCAGCCGCGAGATCGCCTCGCGGATCACGGTGCGGCTCACGCCGAATTCCTGCGCGAGCACGGCTTCGGTCGGCAGCTTGCCGGTGGCCGAGAAACTGCCCACTTCGATCTGCTTGAGCAGTTGCTGCGCGACATGGTCGCTCATCGCGCGGGCCGGAATTTTTTCGAACATGATGCTCAAGTTTGTAGGGTGATGTGGTCATCATACAAATTTGAGTGCGCATCAGCATCCGGGATAACCCTCGTTTTATAGAGAGCAACGTCGGCTAAATTGATTGGAACCGGTTCCAAAAGCGCCGAAACCGATGCGAACGTGTGCGGTTCTGCCATCGGTCAAGGAAGAGGGCGGACGCCTCTGGGCCGTCAGTCGGCGAGGTCCTCGACGGCGTCGGCCGACGCATCGGGCATCGCATCGACTTCGGCCACGTCGCCGCCGCGCTCGCGATACGTCGCCGGCGGCACGCCGAACTGCTTGCGGAATTCGCGCCCGAGGTGCGATGCATCGGCGAATCCGCAACTCGACGCGATATCGGCGACGGTGCGGTCCGAGCTCGTCAGCAGCCAGGCGGCCGTGCGCAGCCGCACCTGTTTCGCGAAGGCCTGCGGGCTCTTGCCGGTCTCGGCCTTGAAGAGCCGCTCGAGCTGCCGCGTCGACAGATCGAGCTTGCACGCCAGTTCCTCGAGCGGCAGCGCGCGCCCCACGTGCTGTTCCATCAGAAGAATCGCGCGCTTGACCTTCGGATGCGTCGCCGGTTCGAGGCCCGGCGGATGCGGCTGCGGCGCGTTGCCTTTCTGCATCTCGCCGACGAGCAGGATGCGTAGCGCCTTCTGCACGGTGGCGTGATCGAAATGGCGCAGCAGGATCGCGGCGGCGACGTCGATCGACGCGCGGCCGCCCGAACACGTGATCCGGCGCCGGTCGATCACGAACAGCCGGTCGGCGATCAGCAGGTCGGGATCGGCGGACGGAAAGCGCTCGATGAAGTCCCAGTAATGGAACCAGCTCACGCAGGTGCGGTAGCCGTCGAGCACGCCGGCGCGCATCAGCGTGAACACGCCGGTGCAGATGCCGACGACCGTCGCGCCGCCCGTCGCCGCGCGGCGGATGAAGTCGAGCGTTTCAGGGCCGGCCTGCGGCCCCGAATGCAGCAGCCCGCCAACCACCACCACATAGTCGAACGGCTCGGCCGCGTCGAACGTCTCCCACGGCGTGATCTGGATCCCGCAGCTCGCGCGCACCGGCGCGAGCGTCTCGCCGATCACGCTCCATGCGCAGCGCACGGGCTTGCTGTAGTCGCCGTCGTCGGCCGACAGCCGCAGCATGTCGACGAAGCCCGAGAAGGCCGTCAGCGTGAAGTTCGGCAGCAGCACGATGCCGAAGCGGATGCGCCGCGGCGCGGGTTCTGCGAGGGGGGAAGCGGGTACGTCGGGGGTCATCGCGGCCAATCTCGTCACGCCGGTAAGGCGGTCTCACTCGTTTCACTCTGTTTGCGGGCTACGGCTGCCGGAGGGCGGCACGGATGCAGCCAGCGTCGCCGATCGGCCGTGGCCGGACTTGTGGTTTTTCGTCGCGAACCATCGCCAAAACGCACTTTCCGGGCGGCCGGCGCGGCGCTTGGCGGCGCTATCCCACGCCGATGCCGTTTTTGTTCTATCGGCCGATTTTACGCCCTGATGTACTGAGGCCCAACGACATTTCACGCATGCAACCCAAAGGAAGCCAGATGAACGTCAGCGCGTTCGACCTGTTCAAGATCGGCATCGGCCCGTCCAGTTCGCATACGGTCGGCCCGATGATCGCCGCGTGCCGCTTCGCGTCGCACGTCGAGGACGCGAACCTGCTCGGCTTCGTGCGCCGCGTGCGGGTCGAGCTGTACGGCTCGCTCGGCGCGACCGGCAAGGGCCACGGCACCGACAAGGCCGTGCTGCTCGGCCTCGAGGGCCACCTGCCCGACACGATCGATCCCGACCTGATCGAGCCGCGGCTCGCCGCGATCCGCGCGGAGAAGTCGCTGACGCTGCTCGGCAAGCAGACGGTCCGCTTCGACGAGAAGGAACATATCGGCTTCTATCGCAAGCTGATGAGCGGCACCGGCATCGTGCACCCGAACGGGATGCGCTTCCAGGCATTCGACGAACACGGCCAGTTGCTCGTCGAGAAAGAGTATTACTCGGTCGGCGGCGGCTTCGTCGTGAATCGCGACGGCGATCGCGTGAACGGCGTGCGCGCGGCGGTCGACGTGCCGTATCCGTTCCGCACCGGCGACGACCTGATGCGCCAGTGCCGCGAACACGGGCTGTCGATCGCCGAGCTGATGCTGCGCAACGAATCCGCGCTGCGTCCGGCCGACGAAGTGCGCGCCGGGCTGATGGCGATCTGGCGCACGATGGCCGCGTGCGTCGAGCGCGGCTGCAAGGTCGAGGGCGACCTGCCGGGCCCGATGCGCGTGAAGCGCCGCGCGGCCGAACTGAACGGCCGCCTGCGCGCGCGTTCGGAAGAGTCGCTGCGCGACCCTCTGTCGATGCTCGACTGGGTCAACCTGTATGCGATGGCCGTGAACGAAGAGAACGCGGCCGGCGGCCGGGTGGTCACCGCGCCGACCAACGGTGCGGCCGGCGTGATCCCCGCGGTGCTGCACTACTACGTGAAGTTCGTGCCGGGCTCGAACGAAGCCGGCATCGTCGAATTCCTGCTGACGGCCGCGGCGATCGGGATCATCTACAAGGAAACCGCGTCGATCTCCGGCGCGGAAGTCGGTTGCCAGGGCGAAGTGGGCGTCGCGTGCTCGATGGCCGCCGCCGCGCTCGCCGCCGTGATGGGCGGCACGCCCGACCAGGTCGAGAACGCGGCCGAGATCGGCATGGAGCACAACCTCGGGATGACCTGCGATCCCGTGGGCGGGCTCGTGCAGATCCCGTGCATCGAGCGCAACGCGATGGGCGCGATCAAGGCGCTGAACGCGTCGCGCATGGCGCTCAAGGGCAACGGCCAGCACTACGTATCGCTCGATTCCGTGATCAAGACGATGCGCGAAACCGGCGCCGACATGAAGACGAAATACAAGGAAACGTCGCGCGGCGGCCTCGCCGTGAACGTCATCGAATGCTAACGAAGGATCCAAACATGAGCCGCTACTCGATATTCAGCCTGTTCCGCAACGGCCTCTCGTATCACGAGAACTGGGAGAAGCAGTGGAAGAGCCCGGAGCCGAAGAAGGAATACGACGTCGTGATCGTCGGCGGCGGCGGCCACGGCCTCGCGACCGCGTACTACCTCGCGAAGGAGCACGGGATCACGAACGTCGCGATCCTGGAGAAGGGCTGGATCGGCGGCGGCAACACCGCGCGCAACACGACGATCGTGCGCTCGAACTACCTGTGGGACGAATCGGCCGCGCTGTACGAGAAGGCGATGAAGCTGTGGGAAGGGCTGTCGCAGGATCTGAACTACAACGTGATGTTCAGCCAGCGCGGCGTGATGAACCTCGCGCACACGCTGCAGGACGTGCGCGACACCGAGCGCCGCGTGAACGCGAACCGGCTGAACGGCGTCGACGCCGAATTCCTGACGCCCGCGCAGATCAAGGAAATCGAGCCGACGATCAACCTGAACAGCCGCTACCCGGTGCTCGGCGCATCGATCCAGCGCCGTGCGGGCGTCGCGCGTCACGACGCGGTGGCCTGGGGCTTCGCACGCGGCGCGGACCGCGCCGGCGTCGACATCATCCAGAACTGCCAGGTGACGGGCATTCGCCGCGAAGGCGGCGCGGTGGTCGGCGTCGACACGGTGAAGGGGTTCATCAAGGCGAAGAAGGTCGCGGTGGTGGCCGCCGGCAACACGACGACGCTCGCCGACATGGCCGGCATCCGCCTGCCGATCGAAAGCCACCCGCTGCAGGCGCTGGTGTCCGAGCCGATCAAGCCGGTGGTGAACTCGGTGATCATGTCGAACGCGGTGCACGCGTACATCAGCCAGTCCGACAAGGGCGACCTCGTGATCGGCGCCGGTATCGACCAGTACACGGGCTTCGGCCAGCGCGGCAGCTTCCACATCATCGAAAGCACGCTGCAGGCGATCGTCGAGATGTTCCCGGTGTTCTCGCGCGTGCGGATGAACCGCCAGTGGGGCGGCATCGTCGACGTGTCGCCGGACGCGTGCCCGATCATCACCAAGACCGACGTGAAGGGCCTGTATTTCAACTGCGGCTGGGGCACCGGCGGCTTCAAGGCGACGCCAGGCTCGGGCTGGGTGTTCGCGCACACGATCGCCCGCGACGAACCGCATCCGCTGAACGCACCGTTCGCGCTCGACCGCTTCTACACGGGCCATCTGATCGACGAGCACGGCGCCGCCGCCGTCGCGCACTAACCCCCGCATTGAAGGAGAAACAAACATGTTGCTGATCGAATGTCCGTGGTGCGGGCCGCGCGCCGAATCCGAATTCACGTGCGGCGGCGAAGCCGACATCGTGCGCCCGGTGGCGAACGAGACCATGACCGACCGCGAATGGGGCGAATACGTGTTCATGCGCGAGAACAAGCGCGGGCTGCACAAGGAGCAATGGCTGCACACGCAGGGTTGCCGCCGCTGGTTCAAGGTCACGCGCGACACGGTGACCTACGATATCAAGGGCTACGAAAAGTTCGGTGGGGCTGCCATCAGTGGGGCTGCCGCCGGCAACGCAAACGAAGAGGGCACGAGCAAATGAGCCAGAAAGACCGCCTCGGCACCGGTGGCCGGATCAATCGCGCGATTCCGCTGACGTTCACGTTCAACGGCCGCACGTACCAGGGCTTCCAGGGCGACACGCTCGCGTCCGCGCTGCTCGCGAACGGCGTGCATTTCGTTGCGCGCAGTTTCAAGTATCACCGTCCGCGCGGGATCGTGACGGCGGACGTGGCGGAACCGAATGCCGTCGTGCAGCTCGAAACCGGCCCGTACACCGTGCCGAACGCACGCGCGACCGAGATCGAGCTGTACCAGGGGCTCGTCGCGACCAGCGTGAACGCCGAGCCGACGCTCGAGAACGACAAGTACGCGATCAACCAGAAGTTCTCGCGCTTCATGCCGGCCGGGTTCTACTACAAGACGTTCATGTGGCCGCGCAAGATGTGGCCGAAGTACGAAGAGAAGATCCGCGAAGCGGCCGGCCTCGGCAAGGCGCCCGAAGTGCTCGACGCCGATCGCTACGACAAGTGCTACGCGCACTGCGACGTGCTCGTGGTCGGCGGTGGCCCGTCGGGCCTCGCCGCCGCGCATGCGGCCGCCACGGCCGGCGCGCGCGTGATCCTCGTCGACGACCAGCGCGAACTCGGCGGCAGCCTGCTGTCGTGCCGCGCGGAGATCGACGCGAAGCCCGCGCTGCAATGGGTCGAGAAGATCGAAGCGGAGCTGCGCAAGCTGCCCGACGTGACGATCCTGTCGCGGAGCACCGCGTTCGGTTATCAGGACCACAACCTCGTGACGGTCACGCAGCGCCTGACCGATCATCTGCCGGTGTCGATGCGCAAGGGCACGCGCGAGCTGCTGTGGAAGATCCGCGCGAAGCGCGTGATCCTCGCGACCGGCGCGCACGAGCGGCCGATCGTATTCGGCAACAACGACCTGCCGGGCGTGATGCTGGCGGGCGCGGTGTCCACCTACGTGCATCGCTTCGGCGTGCTGCCGGGCCGCAACGTGGTCGTGTTCACGAACAACGACCGTGCATACCAGACCGCGCTCGACCTGAAGGCATGCGGGGCGAAGGTGACGGTCGTCGATTCGCGCGCGTCGTCGAACGGCGCGCTGCCGGCCGCGGCCAAGCGGCAGGGCGTGACGGTGATGAGCGGCGCGGTCGTCACGGCCGCATCGGGCAAGTGGCGCGTATCGTCGGTCGACGTCGCGTCCTACTCGAACGGCCAGACCGGCGGCAAGCTGCAGACGCTGCCGTGCGACCTCGTCGCGATGTCGGGCGGCTTCAGCCCGGTGCTGCACCTGTTCGCGCAATCGGGCGGCAAGGCGTGCTGGAACGACGAGAAGGCGTGCTTCCTGCCGGGCAAGCCCGTGCAGGCGGAAGCGAGCATCGGTGCGGCGGCCGGCGAATTCGGGCTGGCCCGTGCGCTGCGGCTCGCGGTCGATGCGGGCGTGGAAGCGGCGAAGGCCGCCGGCTTCACCGCCGCGCAGCGCCCGGCCGTACCGCAGGTCGCCGAAGCCGTCGAAGGCGCGCTGCAGCCGTTGTGGCTCGTCGGCAGCCGCGAGGCGGCCGCGCGCGGCCCCAAGCAGTTCGTCGACTTCCAGAACGACGTGGCGGCCGCCGACATCCTGCTCGCCGCGCGCGAAGGCTTCGAGTCGGTCGAGCACGTGAAGCGCTATACGGCGATGGGCTTCGGCACCGACCAGGGCAAGCTCGGCAACATCAACGGGATGGCGATCCTCGCGGGCGCGCTCGGCAAGACGATTCCGGAAACGGGCACGACGACGTTCCGTCCGAACTACACGCCCGTGTCGTTCGGCACGTTCGCGGGCCGCGAGACGGGCGATTTCCTCGACCCGATCCGCAAGACGGCCGTGCACGAATGGCACGTCGAGCACGGCGCGATGTTCGAGGACGTCGGCAACTGGAAGCGGCCGTGGTATTTCCCGAAGAACGGCGAGGATCTCCATGCGGCCGTGAAGCGCGAATGCCTCGCGGTGCGTAACGGCGTCGGCATTCTCGACGCGTCGACGCTCGGCAAGATCGACATCCAGGGCCCGGACGCGGTGAAGCTGCTGAACTGGATGTACACGAACCCGTGGAACAAGCTCGAAATCGGCAAATGCCGCTACGGGTTGATGCTCGACGAAAACGGGATGGTGTTCGACGACGGCGTGACCGTGCGCCTCGCCGACCAGCATTTCATGATGACGACCACTACCGGCGGCGCGGCGCGCGTGCTGACGTGGCTCGAGCGCTGGCTGCAGACCGAATGGCCCGACATGAAGGTGCGGCTCGCGTCCGTCACCGATCACTGGGCGACGTTTGCGGTGGTCGGCCCGAAGAGCCGCAAGGTCGTGCAGAAGGTGTGCCAGGACATCGACTTCGGCAACGAAGCGTTCCCGTTCATGAGCTACCGCAACGGCACCGTTGCCGGCGCGAAGGCGCGCGTGATGCGGATCAGCTTCTCGGGCGAGCTGGCCTACGAAGTGAACGTGCCGGCGAATGCGGGCCGCGCGGTGTGGGAAGCGCTGATGGCGGCCGGCGCCGAGTTCGACATCACGCCGTACGGCACCGAGACGATGCACGTGCTGCGCGCGGAGAAGGGCTACATCATCGTTGGCCAGGATACCGACGGCTCGATCACGCCGTACGACCTCGGGATGGGCGGGCTCGTCGCGAAGTCGAAGGACTTCCTCGGCAAGCGTTCGCTGACGCGCTCGGATACCGCGAAGGAAGGCCGCAAGCAGTTCGTCGGCCTGCTGACCGAGGACGAACAATTCGTGCTGCCGGAAGGCGCGCAGATCATTGCGAAGGACACGCAGGTGTCGGCGGTCGATCCGACGCCGATGATCGGCCACGTGACGTCGAGCTACTACAGCCCGATCCTGAAGCGCTCGATCGCGCTCGCGGTGGTGAAGGGCGGCCTGAACAAGATGGGCGAGAGCGTCGTGATTCCGCTGGCCAACGGCAAGCGGATCACCGCGAAGATCTCGAGCCCGGTTTTCTACGATACCGAAGGGGTGCGTCAGCATGTGGAATGAAACGAGAAACCAGACGCAGGTGGCGGGTGCGGGCGGCGTGACGCTGGAATCGCCGTTCGTCGGCGCGGCCGACGTGCTGAAGGCGCACCAGGCGCGCGCGTCGAAGAAGTTCGCGCTGCGCGAGCGGCCGTTCCTCGATCTCGTCAACGTGCGCGGCGAGTTGAGCGACCCGGCATTCGTCGCCGCGTTCGAGCGTGTGGTCGGCTGCCGGCCGCCCGCGGAGCCGAACACGGTGGCGCGCGGCGCCGAGTACGACGTGCTGTGGCTCGGCCCTGACGAATGGCTCGTGCGGTCGAACGGGCCGGTTCAGGCCGGCGTGCTCGAAGCGAAGCTGGCAGAGGCCGTGCAGGGCTCGTATGCGGCGGCCGTCGACGTCGGCAGCGGCTACACGGTCGTCGAGGTCAGCGGCGAACGCGTGCGCGACGTGATCGCGCGCGGTTGCCCGCTCGATCTGCATCCGCGCGTGTTCAAGCCGGGCCAGTGCGCGCAGTCGCACTACTTCAAGTCGCCGATCACGCTGATCCCGACCGGCGACGCGTCGTTCGAGATCGTCGTGCGTCGCAGCTTCGCCGACTATTTCGTGCGCATCATGCTCGACGCCGCGGCGCCGCTCGCATCATGAAGCCGTTCGACGAACCGTTCGTGGCGATCGACGCGCCGCGCCTGCGCGGGCGCGGCTGGAGCGTGTTCGTCGACGAACTGAAGGTGCCCGCGCGAATCGGCATCCACGCGCACGAGCACGAAGCGCCGCAGCCGATCGTGATCGATGCGCGGCTCGGGTATCGCTGCGAGCCGAGCGAGCAGGGCGAGTGGATCGATTACGACGGCTATTGCGCGCGTGTCGCGTCGTTCCTGTCGCACAAGCCGCATACGCGGCTGCTGGAGACGCTCGTCGCCGATCTCGCGGTGCTGTCGTTTCGCGAATGGCCGGCGCTGGAATCGCTGACGCTGTCGGTGCACAAGCCGAAGATCCGGCCGGGGACGAAGCGCGTGGGCGTGTCGCTCGACTGGACGCGCGGCGATTACCTGCGGTGGACAGGGGCGGCGGGGCAGCTTTGATCGGAGGGGGCTGGATCGAGGCGCGAGGGAGGTGATCCGGCGACTCCATGGGACGGCGGCGCGAATGCGCCGCCGTACTCGTTTATAGTTCCTGAAATTCCGGAATTATGGCCCGCACCCTACCGCAACCCGTCGCGATACCTGACCCGCTCGCACTGGATCTCGCCGCGCTGGGGGCGCTCGTGCGCAACCGGCGCGCGCAGAACCAGATGCGGATCGACGATGCAGCCGACATGCTCGGCGTTTCCAAGGACGTGCTGTCACGCCTCGAAAACGGGCGCGCGGTGAGTCTCGATAAGCTGTTCAAGGTACTCGACGGCTTTGGCCTGAATTTGCTCGTCGTGCCGAAACGCGACGTTCAGGTGGCGCGCAACGCAGTGCGCGATCACGCGACGGCGCGCGCCGCTACCCCGGAGTCTCATGAGGGCGCGTGACTGCGCCCGAGATCAACGTTGAATTTTGCCGGTATCGGCCTGCCTGCACTTACTTCGCGTTGCGGTTCGCGCCAGGCGCCGGGCCGGACGGATCGCCGACCGGCACCATGTGCGCCTTCCCGTCGTTCGCGGTACTCGCGCTTTTCGCGTCGTCCTCGGGTTCGAGCACGAACCGGAATGCATCGACCCGCTGCATCACCTTCGCCGCATATGCACTGGATCCGCCGCTGTAGCTCTTCAGCCCGGCCTGCACGTTGCCGCCGGCGGCTTTCACGTAACCCGACAGAATGCGCGAGCCGGCATCGACGTTCGCATTCGGCTCGGTCAGATCCTTCACGTCGCGCAGCATGCCACGGTGCGCGGACGGCACGACCTGCATCAACCCGGTCGCGCCATGCTGGCCACGCGCCTTTTCCTGGAAGCGCGATTCGATCGAAATGATCGCGTAAACGAGTGCCGGCGGCAGTGAATATTTCGTCGCAGTGACGCTCACGATATCGGCGAGCTTCGCGGCCTTTTCTCTTGCGACGCCGAATTTCTTCGTCAGGTAGGACGTGATGCGGCGGTTTGCTTCGTTAGGCTGATCGTTGGCGTTCGCGAGGGGCGCGGACGCGACAGTCGGCGCCGATGCCGGTACGTCGGGCGCGGAGGCGGACAATGCGGGCGCCTGCTGCGCCGCGGCCTGTTGCGCAATGCCGAGCGAAAGCACGATCAGCCAGAAGAACCGTCGTCGCATGGTCGAGTGCGGGGAAATGGGAGGCGCATAGTATATCGACCAATCGAGGAAGACGGTCGAGCGCCCGCTCGAATGAAAGCGACGTGTAGGCTTGTGACATCCACAACGCTCGACGCGCCGATCGTTGCGCGGACACGCATCGGAGTCCGGACGAAACGCTAGTTGATGATCTCGCCGATGCCGGTTTCGATGCGGCTTCTGAGTTGCTGGATGAACTCGGGATCGTAGGGTTCCCAGCTATCGAGTTCGCCGACGATTTTCAACGGCAGTGTGCTTCGATACGATCGCGTCGGATTGCCCGGGAATTTCTTGTCCGTGACGTTCGGGTCGTTTTCGAATTCGCCGGTAGGCTCGACGATGTAGACGCGCGGTCGGCCCTCGCCTTTGGCCATTTCGGCAGCCAGGCCCGCGCCTTTGGGCAGCGCCGTGAAATAAACATGATTCATGACGACGTCGTCCCGATAATTCGATCTGAAGCCCGCCGTCAGCAAATCGCCGATCCGCAAATTCGCTTTCGTGCCATGAAAAAACGGGCCGGCGTCCAGGGCTGGCATGGTGGCTCCTTCGAAAAATTGCGTGACCGATGCTAAGCGCGCCGCGCGCTCGCCACCCGCGCAATCGCGCCGATCGCGTCGCTGACGAGTACGGCGAGCAAGCCGACGATCACGCCGCCTTGCAGCACGAACGCGGTGTTCGACGTCTGCAGGCCCGCGATGATCACGTCGCCGAGCCCGCGCGCGGCGACCGTCGAGCCGATCGTCGCGGTGCCGAGATTGATCACGACCGCAAGGCGGACGCCGTTGACGATCACCGGGAACGCGAGCGGCAGCTCGACGGACACCAGTTGCTGCCAGCCGCTCATGCCCATCCCGCGCGCGGCGTCGACGACGTCGCGCGGCACGTCCTCGAGCCCGGCGATCGTGCTTTCGAAAATCGGCAGGAGCCCGTACAGCACGAGCGCGATCAGCACGGGTTTCAATCCGAAGCCGACTGCCGGCACGGCAAGCGCGAGCACGGCGACCGGCGGGAAGGTCTGGCCGATATCGACGACGCTGCGCGCGACCGGCAGGAAATCCGCGCCGAACCGCCGCGTGACCGCGATGCCGGCCGCGACTGCGACGATCGTGCCGATCAGGCTCGACAGCGCGACCGTGCCGAGATGCGCGAGCGTGAGATCGAGCAGGCTCGCGCGATCGTAGATCACCGGCGCGCCGTTGTCCGCGAACGGCGCGAACAGGCCGTGCAGCCACGCGGGGCGCAACAGCAGCACGAGCAGCAGCGCGAGCGCGGCCGCGCGGGCGACGTACGCGGGAAGCGAAGACCGCCTGGGCCGTACGTTGCCGCGCGTCGTCATGCGGGCTGCCTCGCGTGCGAGCGGATCGCGTCGAGCGTGATGCGGCGGGGGCCGTGTGCGGTGCCGTTGCCCGTATCGTCGACGGGCAGTGCATCGACACCGCGCCACAATAATTCGGACACCGCATCGCGCAGCGTGCGCGTCGCCGCGATCGGCTCGCCGTCGGCGCGGCCGGCTTCGGCCACTGCATCGATCGGCGTCAGCGCGAGCAGGCGCAGCGGCCGGTCGACGCCCGCGACGAGCTGCTCGACGACACCCGCTGCCGGCTTGCCGAGAATTTCGGCAGGCGGCGCGACCTGCAGCAGCCGACCGCCGTCCATCACCGCGATCGTGTCGCCGAGCTTCAGCGCTTCCTCGATATCGTGCGTGACGATCACGACCGTGATGCCGAGGCGGCGCTGCAGCGCGAACAAGTCGTCCTGCGCCTTGTTGCGGATGATCGGATCGAGCGCGCCGAACGGTTCGTCCATCAGCAGCATCGCGGGCTCGGCTGCGAGCGCGCGCGCAACGCCGACGCGCTGCTGCTGGCCGCCCGACAGTTCGTGCGGCAGCTTGCCCGCGAATTCGGCCGGCGCGAGATGGAACAGGTCGAGCAGTTCGTTTACGCGCGCGTCGATACGGGCGGCCGGCCAGCCGAGCAGGCGCGGCACGGTCGCGATGTTGCGCGCGACGCTCCAGTGCGGAAACAGCCCGTGCCCCTGGATCGCATAGCCGATGCCGCGGCGCAGTTGCTCGGGCGCGACGGTCGCCGTATCGACGCCGTCGATGCGGATCGTGCCGCTGGTCGGCGCGATCAGCCGGTTGATCATGCGCAAGAGCGTCGACTTGCCGCTGCCCGATGCGCCCACGAGCGCGGTGATCGTGCCGCGCTGTATCGTCAGCGATACGTCGTCGACGGCGACCACGTCGCCGAAGCGTTTGCCGATCCGTTCGATCTCGATCATCCTGCACGCCCCTTCGCGAGCGACGTCGCGGCTTCGAACACGACGGCGGCCGCCAGTGCGAGCGCGATCGTCGGGATCGCGCCGAGCAGCACGAGATCGGCGGCCGATTGCCCGATCCCCTGGAAGATGAACGTGCCGAATCCGCCGCCGCCGATCAGCGCGGCAACCGCAGTCAGGCCGATGTTTTGCACGAGCACGATGCGCACGCCGCTCAGGATCACCGGCAGCGCGAGCACGAGATCGACGCGCAGCAGCCGCTGCGCGCGTGTCATGCCCATCGCGCGCGCCGCTTCGGTCACGTGCGGCGGCACCTGTCCGAGCCCGACCACGACGCTCGATGCGATCGGCAGCAGCGAGTAGAGGAACAGCGCGAGCGCGGCCGGCGCGACGCCGATGCCGCGGATGCCGAGTGCGGCCGCGAGCGGCACGTGCGCGGCGAGCAGGCCGAGCGGAGCCATCATCAGCCCGTACATCGCGATGCTGGGGATCGTCTGCACGATATTGAGCACGGGCATCGCGACGGTGCGCACCGTCGCGATGCGCGCGCATGCGATGCCGAGCGGCACGCCCGCGACGAGCGCGGCGGCGACCGAGCCGCCCGCGAGCGACACGTGACGGATCGCTTCGCGCCAGAAATCGTCGCTGCGCACCGCGTATTCGCGCATCACGGAGAGGCCGTCCCACCAGCCGCTCGCGAGCGGCACGGAAACCGCCGCTATCGCGACGGCGAGCGCGGCGAGGCGCCGCCACGGGCCGAACGCGAGGCGTGCGAGCGCGTCGGCGATGAGCACCGTCCACGCGAACAGCAGCAGCCAGACGCCGGCGTCGGGCGACACGCGGGCCAGCATGTCGTCGGGTGCGACGACGTGCGTCGCGGCCGCGCCGACGGCATACGCGAGCGTCGCGAGCCCCGTGCAGCCGGCCGCGAGCCGCCACGCGGGACGGCTCGCGGTCATCGCCCACAGCGCGCCGGCGGTCCATAGCGCGGCGAGCGCGGCGCCCTGCATCGCGGGCAGCGCGGCGAACACCGATAGCCCGGTGCCGGCCGCGATCCGGTTCGGCCGCAGCACCGCGAACGACAGGCCGAACACGGCGACGATCGTCAGTACGCCGATCAGGATGCCGACCTTGTCGAGCGTGACGCGCCGCGCGGACGCCGCCGCGCCCTCCGTCATTTCACGAAACCCTTCGATTTCAGATAGCTTTTCGCGACGCCGGCAGCCGGCTCGCCGTTGAGCTGGATGCGCGCGTTCAGCGATTGCAGCGTCTTCAGGTCGAGGCTCGCGAACACGGGCTTCAAATACTCGGCGATTTGCGGATGCGCTTTCAGCGCGGCTTCGCGGATCACCGGCGCCGGCGCATAGACGGGCTGCACGTGCTTGTCGTCGTCGAGCACCGCGAGGCCGCTCGATGCGATACCGCCGTCGGTGCCGTAGACCATCGCGGCGTTCACGCCGTCGGTCTGGTTCGCGGCGGCCTTGATCGTCGCGGCCGTATCGCCGCCGGACAGCACGACGAGCTGCTCGGGCTTCAGCTTGAAGCCGTACGCTTTCTCGAACGACGGCAGCGCGGACGCGCTGTTCACGAATTCGGCCGACGCCGCGAGCTTCACCTTGCCGCCGCCGGCCACCCACTTGCCGAACTCGGAGAAGGTCTTCAGGTGCTGCGACTGCGCGACGGGCGCGAGCAGCGCGACGCCCCACGTGTTGTTCGCGGGCGCCGGTGCGAGCCACACGAGATGGTTCGCCGCGTAGTCGAGCTTCTTCGCGGTGTCGTAGCCTTGGCTCGCGTTCTTCCACAACGGGTCGTCGGCCTTGTTGAAGAAGAACGCGGCGTTGCCCGTGTATTCGGGGTAGATGTCGATCTCGCCGCTCGTGAGCGCCTTGCGCACGATCGGCGTCGTGCCGAGCGCGATCTTTTCGGTGACGGGAATGCCGTGGGCCTTCAGCACCTGTGAAATGAGGTTGCCGAGCAGGTTGCCTTCGGTGTCGATCTTCGACGACACCACGACGGGCGTGTCGGCGTGCGCGCCGGGCGCCGCGATGGCGGCGGCGAACGCGAGGCCCAGGATCCGGGCGGGCAGGGCGAGCTTCATCGGGGCCAATCTCCAGGACGGGGGCGTACGCCGAAAGTTACTTGACTGAGCCGGCTTTGGCAAACCGCGTGCGGCGGCGTGCCCACAGCCGGTGTGGGGATAACCCGCACCCGTCATACGGGCTTGTTACACTGAAATTCGTTCCCGCCTGCGGACATTTGCTGACATGAAGCCCGAGCTGCTGGTCCTCATCGCGCTGCGCGCCGACGCGCATCGCGAGATCGCCGCGTCGTTCGACGTGCACTACGCCCCGACGTCCGACGAGCGCGAACGCGCGATCGCCGCACACGGCAGCACGATTCGCGCGGTGCTGACCAACGGCAGCACGGGGTTGACCGCCGCCGAAATCGACCGGCTGCCGCGGCTCACGTTCGTCAGCGCGCTCGGCGCGGGCTACGAGCACATCGACGTCGCGCACGCGAAGGCGCGCGGCATTACCGTGGTCACGGGCGCCGGCACCAACGACGACTGCGTCGCCGATCACGCGTTCGCGCTGCTGCTCGCGGCGGTGCGCAACGTCGTGCAACTCGATGCGAAAACCCGCGCGGGCGTGTGGCGCGACGGGCTGTCGATGCCGCCGAACGTGTCGGGCAAGAAGCTCGGCATCGTCGGGCTCGGCAAGATCGGCGAGAAATGCGCGCGCCGCGCGGCCGGCTTCGACATGGAGATCGGCTATCACAACCGGTCGGAGAAGCCGGGGCCGTACCGCTATTTCGACCGGATCGACGCACTCGCGCAGTGGGCCGATTTCCTGATCGTCGCGACGCCGGGCGGCGCGGGCACGCGGCACCTGATCGATCGCACCGTGCTCGACGCACTCGGCCCCGGCGGCTTTCTCGTCAACGTGTCGCGCGGCAGCGTTGTCGATACCGCTGCTTTGGCGGATGCGCTGCGCGAACGACGCATCGCGGGGGCGGGGCTCGACGTGTACGAAGGCGAACCGGAGCCGCCGCGTGCGCTGACGGATCTCGACAGCGTCGTGCTGACGCCGCACATGGGCGGCTGGTCGCCCGAGGCGCTCGATCGTTCGGTGCGGCAGTTTCTCGACAACGCGGCGCGGCATTTCGCCGGGCAACCGGTGTTGACGCCGGTGTAAGCGCCGGGCGGCGGCGTCGAGTCAGTCCGCCTGTTTGCAGAATGCCCAGTAGAAATCCGGCAGGTTCGCTGGCTTGTCGGCATCGAGATCGATCCAGCCGAACCGGTCGTGCTCGGCGCTCAGCACGATTTCACGGCGCTCGACCTGGCACGCGAAGCACACGATCAGTACGCGCTTGCCCGGCACAACCTCGCACGAACGGCTGCCCACGTAACGGATTGCCGATGCGGCGATTCCGCATTCTTCCTGCACTTCGCGCGCGACGGCGGCTTCGAGCGATTCGCCGGCCTCGGGCCAGCCGCCAGGCAGCTCCCACTCGCCGCGAGGGTTGCGCAGGAACAGGACCGAACGTCCGTCTCGGACGATGGCTTTGGCGCTGATGGGAATCATGTGGGCTCACCGGAGGCATTCGATTTCCGCAGCCTATCGCAGGTGCCTCTTTCGTGCAGCGAATCCCCGCCCGCATCGACGCGCATGCAGGCGGGGGAGGCGGTGTCGTTACGCCGGCAGCCGGCGCACGGCTACGCGCCTGTCGACGAGGACGACGACGACGCGAGCGGCACCGTCACCGACGTGCCGGCCGGATCGAGCGTCAGGCCCGTGCCGGGCGTCGGCCGCAGCGTCGCCTCGTAGTCGCTGGAGAGGACGACGAGCCCCAGCCGGTGGCCGGCTTCCAGCTTGTAGTCGCGCGGCATGAACGTCAGCTTCAGGTCGTACGGCATGCCGGGCAGCACGGGTTGCGACACCCACTCGGACAAACGGTTGCGCGGGTCGGTCCACGCACGCGTGACGATCGTCGCCGTGCCGTCCGGCGCGCGGTCGATCAACAGCGCCGTCACGTTCGCGACACCCGTGAAGGTCAGCCTGACGCGCGCGGTCGCGGCGCCGGAGAGGCGCGTCGCGGCCGTCAGCGGGGCCGTCTCGAAGCGGCTGCGGTTTTCGCCCGTCGGCGTGTTCGCCAGCGTGAGCGCGGGAATGCGCGCATCGTCGGTGAAGCGTGCGAGCGGGCCGCCGCTCGGCAGCCGCAGCAGCGTGCCGGTGCCGGCGCCGTCGCCGCCCGCGAAGTACGTGACCGGCGTGGCGTGCCGTGCGGCCCAGTCGGCTTCCTTCAGCAGCGTGCCGTCCGCTTGCGCGATCACCGCGCGCGGATCGCGCTCGACGCCGTTGTCATAGCCGATCAGGTAGCGCGTGAACCACCGGTTCACCTCCGCGGTCCATGCGTCGGCCATCGCCGGCACACGGGTCGGATCGGTGTGTTTCAGGCGATGCAGCCACAGCTGGGTCGGCACGCCCTGGCGTCGCATCGCCAGATACCACGACGTCGACTGGTCGACGCGCACGTTGTCGTCGGTGAGCCCCTGCGCGACGAGCGCCGGTGCGACCGCGAACGCGGTCGGAATGTCGCGCGCGGCCCAGAACGGCGAATAGTCGCCGGTCTTGCGGTCCTCCTGCTGCAGCGCTTCGTCGATCAGGTGCGTGCAGCGCTCCGGATGCGCGTTCGTCAGCAGCGCCTTGATGTACACGTCGACATCCTCGCCCTGGTAGCCTTCCGGCGCGCGCACGAGCCCGCCCGAGCGGTAGTAGCCGTACATGTTCGACAGCCCGGCCACCGGCACGATCGCGTCGAGCCCGCGCGTGCGCAGGCTCGCGACCATCTTCGGCAGCGTGCCGTCGTACGACACGCCGTACATGCCGACGTGGCCCGTCGACCAGTTCGCGACGACCGTCTTGCCGTTCGCGTCCTTCGCGGTCGCGTCGCGGCCGAGCCAGCGGATCACCGACGCCATCGCGACCGATTCGTCGCGCGTCAGGATCGTCGGGCAGCCGTCCGAGCCGGCGGTGCCGAGCGAATCCGCATAGACGATCGTGAAGCCGCGCGGCACGAAGTAGCTTTCGATCCACGAGCGGCCGGCGGCGGCCGCCTCGATCTGCTGCAGCATCCGCGATTGCGGCGCGGCGGCCAGGATGCGGGTGGACGCCGATGCCGCGGCGCCGGCCGCCGCGGCCGGATGCGGCGTGCCGTCGAGTTCGACGTCGACGTCGTGGTCGGGGCTGTCGGCGAGCCCTGCGTAATACGGGCTCGCGAGCACGATGACGGGCGTGCGCGCGCCGTTCGCGGTCTCGGACGGCCGCACGATGCGCACGTGGATGCGGTCGCGCGTGCCGTCGCCGTCGGAGTCGACCGGCGTGTCGACCCACGCGTTCTCCTCGATCGTGCCGCCGGACAGCGACGGCTGCACCTGGCCGTTGCTGATCACCGGCTTGTAGCGCCCGTTGCTCGCGGGATTCGCGTAAGGAACGCCGGACGGCGAAAAGTGCGACGCGAACGATTGCGTATCGGATGTATCGGCCGCGGCAGCGGCCCCCTCCCGTTGGCCCTGCGCGAGCGCTGACACGCCCGCCACGCCGCCGCCGTCGTCGCCGCCGCACGCGGCAAGCGTCGCGGCCGCCACGAGCGCGGGCAGCCATGCGCGCCGCACTCCGGTTCGATGAATGTTCATTGAATCGACCTCGTCTCTTGTGTTTGTCTGGAACCGGCCGGCTCGCGATACGCCCCCTGCGGCCTGGCCGGGTGCTGCGTCGGATGAAGCGGAACTGCACCATCGAACAACGACGGGCGAGACGTACGGGACGCTCGCCCGGCGCCGGCGAGCGTCAGGCAACGCGCAGCCGGCCGGCGTCGAGGCGAGCGCGTCGCCCCGAACGGAAATCGTCAGTGCGGCGGTTCGCCGAGAACGCCGTAAATAAAGGAGTGCGAATCGAATATGGGCATGCCCGAGCTTCCTTCAGGTTTCGGATGAAACGGAACGGCACGACGCGATGAGGCGGGAATGTTGCGAACGGCGGTGCTGCAACGACAGGAAAGCGCGACGCGAGTCGGCACGCTGGCCGGATTGCTTTCCGGAAGCTTGCGCAAAAGTTATCTCAGTGAAATGCGCGTGTCAAACTTTTTTAGTTCGAGTCAAACAAAGTTTCGTTGCGCGGCGGCGGGCGGGCCGACTTCCCGAAGCCCGTCCGTAAACAGGGAAAGGCGGGCTGAAAAAGAGAGAGTGCAATGGCGATTCCGGTCACGGAGGCGGCCGGTCTTTCGCCCGCGCACACGCGCGGGCGGCGCTCGACGGGCGCCGGCTGGGGTAGGGCTGGCGCAGTAGGCGCGGCCCCGCGCCGATTCAGACGCTGTAGCCGATCCGCAGGACACCCCATGGCCGGCCGCCGACGACGATCGGCGCGGATACGTCCTTCATCAGCACGAACTGGCCGTTGCCCATGTCGCGGCGATAGGTCTGCAACAGGAACGGCTTGTTATGCGAGACGGACATGCGCGCCGTCCGGTCCGTGTAGATCCGGCGGTTCCGGCAATTCGCCGCGTTCCAGGCGGCGTCTGCGCGCTGAGGCAGCGAGAACTTCCGGTTGTGGGTCGGCAGGTAGCACTGGCGGTCGAAGCTCGCGCAATAGACGATGCGTTCGTCCACGTCGAGCACCGGCTCCTGGATGGCGGGCAGCACGCGATCGGTGAACGCGGTGAAGCGTGTCATGAACTGCTGCGGGTCGGTGCCCGGAATCGGTTCGTAGTGCGCATCGAAGAGCGCGTCGAGCCCGATATCGCCGCGGCCGACCGCCTCCTCGAAGAGTTTGCCGATCGCGGCGGCCGTGTGCCGCGCGGTGTCGATCAGCCGCGTGTCGGGCGATTCGATGCCGGTCGCGGCCGTGAGCTCGATCAGCGTCTCGGAGACGGAGAGCAGATTGCCGAGCCGGTCCTTGGCCTGCGAGAAGTTGTCGGCCGAATTCTCGACGCCGGACGCCATCTCGCCCACCTGCTCGTCGAGACGGTGGCACTGCGTCTCGATCTCGTCCGTCAGCGACGCGATCTGTTCGGCTTCTCCTGCAAGCTCGGTGATCGCGTGGCCGGTCGCATGCACGACCTCGCCGATCGTGCGCGTGCCCTCGCGCACGCGATGCGCGCGGGCGGCGTTGTCGGTGCCTTCCGCGATCAGGTGTTCGGTCTGCTCGGCGAGCCGCGCGAGGGTCGTCTCGATCTGGGCCGTCGCCTGCCCGGTCTTCGCGGACAGGTTCTTGACCTCGGCCGCGACGACCGCGAAGCTGCGTCCCGACTCGCCGGCGCGTGCGGCCTCGATCGCGGCGTTCAGCGCGAGCAGGTGGGTCTGGCGCGCGATGACGGAGATTTCCTCGGACACGGCCCGCACGTGATCGAGCGCGTCGCGCAGCGCGCCCATCTGATCGCCGATCGTGGTGACGCCCTCGACGAGGCCGTGAATGTCGGCGAGCGATGCCTCGATCGTCTGCTGCGACTGCCGGACCGCATTCGACGCATTGGCGCTGACGTCGCGCACCTGCTGGGCGGCCTCGGCGATCCGGTGGTTGCCGCGCAGCGTGAGCGCGGCCGATTCGCGCAGCGTATGGCACACCTGCGCCTGCCGGGCGACGCGGGCCGCGACTTCCTCGACGTGGCCCGACACGTCGCAGATCTCGATGCCGAGCCTGCCGGCCTGTTCGGCGATGTCGCCGACGAGCGCGCGCGACGAACGGCGGCCGCGGCCGATTCCGAAGAAGTTCACGTTGGTGGGCCTCCTTGAGGGCATGCGCGCCGGTTTCCCGGCGAATGTTGGGCGTGCGTTCCTGACTTGACGGCCCCACGGCTGCGGACTTGAGGTCGGGTAAACATCGAGATCGGCATGCTGGATGGTCGGACCGATGCCGGGTGGGATGCGTTTGCGCCACGTTTCCGTGGCGGCGCCCCCGCGGTGCGGAGCCGGACGGGCGGCGCGCGGCGGCCGCCCGTGCGCAGGCGCTGCGTCAGAACACGTGATGGATGCCTGCGTTGACGCCGACCGTCGTGCCCGGCAACCCGTACAACGCGCCGCCCGTGATGCCGAGGCCCGTATTCATCGCACCGTGGTTGTTGACCACGCCAACCTGCGCATACAGGCCCGTTCGTTTCGACAGGCTGTAGTCGGCGCCGATCGCGGCAAGCAGCGAATGATTGTGCGAATCGTTGCGGTCGGTCGTATACCACGCACCGGTGTTCAGGTCGAGGGCGGGCGTGATGCGATAGTCGAGGCCGGCGCTGTACACGTTGTTGCTGAACGAGCCGGCGACCTTGTAGCTCGTGAACGACGCCTTGCCGGTCACCGGCCCGAACGTATAGGCGGTGCCGATCGTGCGGCCGACGAACGCGACCGTGCTCGGCACCGGCGTCGGCGACGTGCCGCCGTTGCCGTCGTAGAGCGCCGCGTTGAGCATGAAGCCGCCGTTCGTATAGGTGAGGCTGCCGGAATACTGGCGTCCCGCCTGGAAGTCTCCGGCCTTGCCGCCGAAACCGAACATCGCGCTGGCCGTCAGCCCGGCGATCGTGGGGCTCGTGTACGAAATCGCGTTCGGGTTGAACAGGCCCGTGACGAGCACGTTGTCGACATACGGCACCAGCGCGGCGCCGAAGTGCGAGACGTTGCGCGGATCCGATCCGAGTATCGCAAGCACGAACGGCGAGAACTGCAGGCCGACCTTCGTTTCGCCGAAGCCGCCGTCGATTCCGACCCACGCCTGGCGGCCGAAGAAGTTGCCGTTCGAATGGCCGAACGCGCCGTCCGTGACGTTGAAGCCGCTTTCCAGCTTGAATCTCGCGTGCAGCCCGCCGCCGAGATCCTCGGTGCCCGCGATGCCGAAGTTGGTCGGCGTCATGCCCGTGTCGGTCAGCGCGAACTGGCGGCCGGCGTTGCCGCCGGTTGCCGAATCGAGCGATCGGTTCGTATAGAGCAATGCGGCGTCGAGATCGCCGTACAGCGTGACGCTGCTCTGCGCGAAACCGTTCGGGCTTGCCGCCGCGCCGAGCAGCGCCGCGCAAATCGTCCATGTCCTGCTCTTCATCGTGTGTCTCCGTTTTTGTGAATGTTCTAATACGTACGACTAATTAAAAATTAGATGGCGAAAGCGATGCGAGCCGCCTGCATGCCGTGCCGTCGGGGAACGCACGGCGCCGCGCCGCGACGCGCCGTCGCGCGCGGGCCCGGCCTCAGGCGAGCTTGGCATAGACGTTGCACCAGCCTTCGGCGGCAACCGTCTTGCCCGCGAACATCGGGCAAGTACCGAAGGATTCGCCCGCGGCGGCCTTGTAGAAGCGGCAGTTCGAACAGGTCTGTCCGGCCTGATACTTCGGGAACTTGCCGGCATCGACGGCCGTGGCCTTTGCGCGGTAGCCGAGCGTCTTCGCTGCGGCGTCGTTCTCGTCGACGGGCGGTGCGGCTGCGAATGCGCGCGTGCCGGCCGCGAGCGCGGCGCACAGGCCGGCGGCCTGTACGAAGAAGGTTCTGCGATGTCGGGAGATCATGATGTATTCCTGAATGAAATGACGAGAAAAGTCCGACCCGCGCGCCGGGCATGCTGCCGGGCACGAAGGTCGACCGAAACGAAAGCGGGCGGGAAGTTATTTGCGCGGGCCGGCGACGAGCGGCGCCTTCGACGCGTTGGCGATATCGGCGGTCAGCTTGGTCTTCGACGCGTCGTAGCCGTTCGAGTACAGCAGGAACGCCATCAGGTCCTCGTATTCCTGGGCAGTCATCTTGCCGGGGCGATCGGCCGGCATGTTGCTCGACATGTACAGGAAGATGCCGCCGACCGTGATGTGCGACTTGCCCTCGGGCGCGAACGATTCCCCGCTCAGCGCGGGTGCGGTATTGCCCTCGAGCTGGTCGCCGTGGCATTTCGCGCATGCATCGGTATAGAGCTTCTTGCCGTGTTGCACCTGCGCCTGGTCGAACGACGGGACGCCACTGCCTTCGCTCGTCGAAACCTTGATGAAGCCGCTTTTTGCCGGCCGCCGAGCGGCCGCGATCGCACCGTCGAGAAACCGCGCGGGCACGGGCGTGGCGGCGGCTTGCGCGATGTCGTCGGGAAGCGTCCAGCCGCGCGTGAGCGACGCGAGACGGCCGTTGCCGCTCATCCGCGACAGCGTGGCGTCGATGCGCCGTTGCAGCGCGTCCTTGCCCGGCCCGAACGCGAACGACAGTTGCCAGTCCGAGTACGGCGACGATGTCGCCGCTACCTTGAACCGTTGTCGCGGATGCGCACGCTCGTAGGCGACGACGCTCGGATACCAGACGATCGCGCGCTGCGCGCGACCCGTGGCGAGCGCGCCGATCGTCTTTTCGCTCGTGTTTTCGAGGTCGAAGCGGGCGTTCGCCTGCTGCGCGGCGATCAGTTGCGACGGGCTGCCGTACGTGGCCGCGATCGTTTCCTTCGCGCCGGTCGGCGCTTGCGCGTCGCGCAGCGACACGCTGACGTAGCCGGAGCGCAGATAGCCTTGCGAGAACGTCATTTTCGATCCCGACGCATCGGCGATCGCCGAACGCGGGAAACCCGCGATCACGTCGCAGTCGCGTTCGAGCGATTTCGTCAGCTCGCTGGCGGAGATGCCGTCGTCGTCGCCGTTGTCGTCGACGCCGCGTGTGTTGAAGGTCGCAGCGATGCCTGCGGTGCGGAACACCTCGCGCGCAACCGAGCGGTCGAGCGCCGTGGTGGGGCTGCCGGGCAACGTGCAGACGCGCACGCCGGCTGACGCGGCTGCCGGTGTCAGCGCCACGCCCACGGCGAGCAGACTGGCGACGGTAACGGAAGTGAGGCGAGTATTCATGGTCGTGGGTCCGGTTGAAGCGGATGGGGCGTCGCGCCCGCATCGGGCGCATGCGGGCGCGACTCGGGCGCGATTCGGGCGTGGCGCCGGTTCAGTTGAGCGCGAACACGTAGAGCGTGCCGCCGCGCGGAACGTCCTTCGCGATGTCGGCCATCGGGCCGCCCCAGATCGGGTTTGCGCCGCCGTAGCCGGCGAGCACGGCGACATACTCCTTGCCGTCGACCTCGTACACCGACGGCTGCGAAATGATGCCGCTCGCCAGTTGCGGGCTTTCCCACAGCACCTTGCCGGTCGCCGTGTCGAACGCGTACAGGTGGCCGTCGAGCGAGCCGCTGAACGCGAGGCCGCTCGCCGTGGTCGCGACGCCGCCGTTCCACGGCTTCTTCGTCCAGTGACTCCACAGCTTCTTGCCGGTGTTCACGTCGATGGCCGTCAGTTCGCCGTAGCCTTCGCTGCCCGGCTCGGGCTTGATCTCGAAGCCTTCGCCGAGATACGGCAGGCCTTCCATGTAGCTGACCGATTTGCCGGTCAGGCTCATGCACGCATGCAGCGCGGGTACGACCGCGATGTTGCGTTCCTGGTCGTACGAGATCGACCACCAGTTCTTGCCGCCGAGGAAGCTCGGGCACGTTTCGATCGTCGTGCCGGCCTTCGGGAACTTCGATGCGTCCTGGATCGGCTTGCCGTCGGCCGTGTAGCCGGTGACCGACAACGCCTTCACGAACGGCGTCGCGTAGATCAGCTTGCCGGTCGTGCGGTCGATCGCGTGGAAGAAGCCGTTGCGGTCGGCGTGGATGATCGCGTCGTAGTCCTTGCCCTTGTACTTGATGTCCGCGAGGACGGCCGCGTTCACGCCGTCGTAGTCCCACGTGTCGTTGTTCGTGTACTGGTAATGCCACTTCAGGTTGCCGCTCTTCGCATCGAGCGCGAGCAGCGAGTCGGAATACAGGTTGTCGCCGGGACGCAGCGCCGCGAGCCATGGGCCCGGGTTGCCGACGCCCCAGTACAGCGTGCGCGACGCGGCGTCGTACGTGCCGGTGAGCCACGCTGCGCCGCCGCCATGGCTTTGCATGCCGTCGGGCCAGGTTTCCGCGCCCTTTTCGCCGGCGGCGGGGATCGTGTAGCGTTTCCAGATCTGCGAGCCGTCCTCCGGATTCAGCGCGGCGATGTAGCCGCGAATGCCGTATTCGCCGCCGGACGTGCCGACGACGATCGCGCCGTCGATCGCGAGCGGTGCGAGCGAGAACGCGTAGCCGAGGCCCGGCTCGAACATCTGCTTCTTCCACACGAGATTGCCGCTCTGCGCGTCGAGCGCCGCGATTTCGCCGTTCAGCATCGCGATGTAGACGTTCTTGCCGTACAGCGCGACGCCACGGTTGACGACGTCGCAGCACGCGGTCTTGAACGATGCGGCGCCGAGCTTCGGCTCGTATTTCCACAACTGCTTGCCGGTCTTCGCATCGAACGCGTAGACGTTGTCCTTCGGCGTCGTCACGAACAGGTAGTTGCCGTTGACGATCGGCGTGGCCTCGAAGCCTTGCTTCAGGTCGGCGGGGAATTTGTACGCCCACACCTGCTTGAGATCCTTCGCGTTCGACGTGTCGATCTGCTTGAGCGGCGAATGCGAGCGGCCGTCGTAGGTGCGGTAGTAAGTCAGCCAGCCCGGGTCGCCGTGTGCATCGGTCAGGCGCTGGTAGGTCACGGCAGGGTAGTCCGCGGCCGCTTCGACGAGGCCGGGGTTCAGCGCGACGGCGGCCGCCACCGCGATTCCGATCGTCGCCAGCCGGCTCGCTGAAGCCGAGAGTTTCTTCATGGTTGTCTCCTGGGTCATTGTGGTCGCACCGCGCCGCGAACGATTCGTCGCGCCGGCACGGTTGGGGTTCCGGGCCGAGTGCACTGCCCGTCACGCAAGTCGCATGCCATCGCGGCCGGAAGCCGGTGTGGCGCGGCGTACCGGCGCATCGCAGGCGATGCGTCGCACGACGCAGCGCGCCATCGGCTCGACGAAGGTGTTGCATTCAGGGACACCGTCGCGCGTGAAGTGTTGCCAAACATGACAGGTGGCGCAGTCCGCGGAACAGCGGGCCGTCGGTCGCGCGCATGCCGGTCCGACGCGATGGGCGGGGCAGTGCGCGCCGCTCTTGCTCGGGGGCTGGCACGGTTCTCGCACGCCGGCTTCGCGACACCCGTCGCCGCGCGGTGCATCGCACGGGCCGGCGCAATGCAAGTGCGGAGACAACGGAAATGATCAGGAGGCCAAAGGCAGCCGGGCGCGACGTCGCGACGCGGCGTGGCCGGCGTGTGCGATGCGTCGGCACGACCCTCGGCGCGCTGGCGCTGTGCGGCCTGCCGCCCGGTGGCGTGCGCGCGCAGCAGCAGGCGGAGGGCGCCGCGGCCGCGCTGCCCGCCTCGACCGTCGTGCTGCCCGCGGTGGTCGTCGTCGGCACGACGCCGCTGCTCGGGATCGGCACGCCGCTGTCGAAGGTGCCGGCGAACGTGCAGACGGTGCGGGCGGCCGAGCTCGACGTGCAGCACCGTGCGACGCTCGCCGATTTCTTCGCCGCGAACCTGCAGAGCGTGACGATCTCGGACGCGCAGGGCAACCCGTACCAGACGGACGTCAACTATCGCGGCTTCGCCGCGTCGCCGCTGCTCGGCACGCCGCAGGGCTTGTCGGTGTTCGTCGACGGCGTGCGCGTGAACGAGCCGTTCGGCGACGTCGTGAACTGGGACATCCTGCCCATGCAGGCGATCGACCGCGTGCAGCTGATTCCGGGCTCAAACCCGGTGTACGGGCGCAATACGCTCGGCGGTGCGCTCGCGATCACGACGAAGAACGGCCGGTCGAACCCGGGCGGCGAAGCGGAGGTGTCGGGCGGCGCGTGGGGCCGCAAGACCGCGGGTATCGAGCAGGGCGGGACGATCGGCCCGAACCTCGATTACTACGCGAGCGCGAACGTCGCGAACGACGGCGGCTGGGCCGACCGCAACGCGAGCCGCGTGAGGCAGGCGTTCGGCAAGCTGCGCTACACCGATGCGGACACGACGCTGTCGATCGCCGCAGGCGGCGCGGACAACACGCTGTCCGGCACCCAGACGATCCCGCGCTCGTTCCTCGGCAACCCGAAGCAGGCGTATACGTATCCGGACCGCAACCGCAACGGCGCCGGCTACCTGACGCTGTCGGGCGACCGCTTTTTCGGCGAGCACGTCGAGTTGAGCGGCAATGCGTACTACCGGCACCTGCGCAATGCCAACACGAGCAGCAACAACAATACGGACTACGGATCGGTGGACGACGACGGTACGGTCGACACGGTGCAGGGCCGCAACGCGCAATCGACGATCGTCACCGACAGCTACGGCGGCAGCGTGCAGCTCACGCTGCTCGGCAAGCTCGACGGGATGGAGAATCAACTGGTCGCGGGCGTGTCGGCCGATATCGCGAACTCGAGCTACGTCGCGTCGTCGCAGGAGGCGTCTTTCACCGACGCGCGCGCGGCGATCTGCAGCGGCGATTTCGTCCGGCAGACCAGCGCGAAGACGCGCAACGCGAATGTCGGCGCATACCTGAGCGATGCGCTGTCGCTGACGCCGCACTGGACGCTGACGCTGTCGGGCCGCTACGACTGGTCGAAGGCGCGGATCGGCGACGAGAGCGGCGTGCAGCCGCTGCTCGACGGCAACCATGTGTTCTCGCGCTTCAACCCGGCCGTCGGGCTCAACTGGAACCCGGTCGCGGGCTTCACCGCGTATGCGGCCTACAACGAAGGCATGCGTTCGCCGACCGCGATCGAGCTCGCCTGCGCGGACCCGGCCGCACCGTGTTCGCTGCCGAACGACTTCATCGCCGACCCGGCGCTCAAGCCCGTGATCTCGAAGACGTTCGAAGCCGGCGTGCGCGGCCGCATCGGCGCGGCGACGACCTGGAGCGCCGCCGCCTACCGCACGACGCTGACCGACGACATTCAATTCATCAGCAGCCCGGCCAGCGCGCAGGGCTATTTCCGCAACGTCGGCGACACGCGGCGGCAGGGTATCGAGCTCGCCGGCCGCACGCGGCTCGGTCCGCTCGATGTCGGGCTGTCGTACAGCCATGTCGATGCGACCTACCGATCGTCGTGGACCGAACACAGCCCCGCGAATTCGGCGGCCGACGCGAACGGCAACGTGACGGTCAAGCCGGGCGACCGCGTGCCCGGCATTCCCGCGCATACGGTGAAGCTGCGGCTCGACTATGCGGCGACGCGCGCGTGGGACATCGGCGCGAACGTCACCTGGCGCAGCGACGTGTACGCGCGCGGCGACGAGAACAACGCCGACGCGAACGGCCGGATCGCGGGCTACGTGCTGGTCGATCTCGACATGCGTTACCGGGTCACGAAGCGGGTCGAGGTGTTCGCGAGCGTGACGAACCTGTTCGACAAGCACTACGCAAGCTTCGGCGCGCTCGGCCAGAATTTCTTCAACGGGCCGAACCACACGTTCGACGGCGCCCATCCGGTGAACGAGCAGTTCGTCGGGCCGGGCGCGCCGCGCGGCGCGTGGGTCGGCGTGCGCTATGCGTGGGATTGAGCGGCGCGCGGCCGCGTGCGTGATCGCGTCACGACGCGAATGGGCGCGGAGTCGTCACGCGAACGGCGTTGTCGCGAACATCGCATGCACGGCGCGTGCGACGCTGCGCGCCAACGCGGGCTCGCTTGCCAGATGCCCGGCCTTCACGCGTTCGATCTTCGCGTCGGGAGCGGCTCGCGCGAGTCGCTCGACATTGTCGACCGGGCAAACGGGATCGTCCATCCCGTGCGCGGCGAACAACGGCACGCGGGCTTGCGCGGCCCGTCGCGCGAGCGCGAGCACGCGGCGCTCGCCGAGCCAGCAATCGTGTTGCAGGTAGTGCGCCTGGATCCGGTATTTGTCGATCAGCCGGCCGACGGTCTTGTCCGAATGGATCGCGTGCACGGGCGAGCGGCGCGTGCGCGCCGATCCGAGGACGGCGTTTTCGTACGCGCGCCACGCGAGCGCCACGGCGCGCTGGCGGGCCGCGCCCGCGCCGTGGCGCAGCCGCTGCGCGCAGCGCGACAGCAGGCGATCCGGCCGGCCGCCGCCGGCCGCTGCATGCAGGCGTCGCCATTCGCGCGGCGCACGCGAACGGGAAGTCGTGAAGAGTCCGCGGACTTCGCGTGGCGACGTCAGGAACAGGCCGCGCAGCACGACGCCCGTCACCCGCTCCGGATGCGTGCCGGCATACGCGAGTGCGAGCGCGGCGCCCCACGATCCGCCGACGACGCCCCAGCGTGCAATGCCGAGCTGCTCGCGCACCGCCTCCAGATCCGCGATCAACTGCGCGGTGTTGTTGTGGCGCGTGCCGCCGCGTGGAGCGGATGCGCCCGCACCGCGCTGGTCGACGAGCACGACGCGCATGCAGGTGAGATCGAACAGCCGCAGGATGCCGGCCTGGCTGCCGCTGCCGGGCCCGCCGTGCAGCACGACGACCGGATGGCCGTGCGCGGCGCCGGCCACGGCGAATGCGATCGATTGCGCGTCGCGGTGCAGGCGGCGGCGCACGGGCGCGGTCGGCGACGCTGGCGTGTCGGGCAAGGCCCGCGGCGCGGGCGACGGCGTGGATCGAATCGGGCGACGTGTCATGTCGATAGGGTCCGGGCGGAATGGGAAGAGGCAACCGTCGCTCGGCTGGGCATGGCGACCGGATGGGTTCTGCGATGAAGCCAGAAACGCGCCAGCCGGAAAGCTCCGGATTCGCACGGGTAGCCGCGCGTCGGGAAATCGCGGTATCACGAAGCCTTGGCCGTCGCGCGACACGACGCCGCCACACCCGGACGATTCATTACATCGTGCTTTCAATTCGTATCCGGGTGCCGGCGTGGCCCGATGCTTGCTTGCAATGACGGCAAAGCATCCGGCAGTTGACCGGAAGGATCCCCCGGAGGAGACAATGCGCGACGACGTAGAGCAGGCGGCCGGGTCACGGGCCGCGCATCCCGCTGGCTGGCCCGCACCATCGATCCAGAAGGCCCATGAGCGCTCGGAGACGTTCGGCCTGCGGGTGTCGGCACGGCCCGACTACGACGTGCTGTCGAACTCGGCGCTGGTGCTCAAGCGCGAGCAGAACCGCGTGCTGTGCGTGCACGCGATGCCGGTGATGGAGACGCTGCACGAGCAGATCGTCAACACGCAGAGCATGATCGTGCTGACCGATGCGGAAGGCCTGATCCTGCATTCGATCGGCGACGACGATTTCCTGCGCCGCGCGGAGAAAGTCGCGCTGCGCCCGGGCGCGAACTGGGCGGAGAACCGGCAGGGCACCAACGCGATCGGCACGGCGCTGGCCGAGCTGTGCCCGATGGTCGTCCACGGCGACCAGCACTTCCTGGCCGCGAACCGCTTCCTGACCTGTTCGAGCGTGCCGATCCTCGATCCGTACGGCGACGCGATCGGGGTGCTCGACGTGACGGGCGATCACCGCAGCTATCACCAGCACACGATGGCGCTTGCGAAGATGTCGGTGCAGATGATCGAGAATCACCTGTTTACGACAACCTTCCAGGAAACGCTGCAGGTGTCGTTCCATGGCCGCCCCGAGTTCCTCGGCACGCTGATGGAGGGGATCGTCGCGTTCACCGCGGACGGCCGCTTCCTGTCGGCCAATCGCAGCGCGCAGTTCCAGCTCGGCATGCCGCTCGCCGCGCTGCGCGCGCACACGCTGTCGTCGCTGTTCGACATCACCAGTGCGCAACTGATCGACCGCATGCGCGCGAGCACCGACCGGCACCTGATGCTGAATCTCGGTAACGGCGCGGTGGTCTGCGCGCGCGTGCACTTTCGCCGCGCGACGCTCGCCGAAGGCAGCCGGCCGACCGACGTCCACGACGCGGGGGCGCCGGCCGCACACTCGAACGCGGTGCCCGCGCCGGCCGCGGGCACGTCGGCCGGCTTGTCGCGGCTCCACTATCTCGACACCGGCGACGCGCAGGTCGCGTGCGTGATCGCGAAGGTGCGCAAGGTGATCGGCAAGGACATCCCGATCCTGATCACCGGCGAGACCGGCACCGGCAAGGAACTGCTCGCGCAGGCGATCCACAACGACTCGCCGCGCCGCGCCGCGCCGTTCGTCGCGGTCAACTGCGCGTCGATTCCGGAGACGCTGATCGAGTCCGAGCTGTTCGGTTACGAGGAGGGCGCGTTCACCGGTGCGCGCCGCAAGGGGGCGATCGGCAAGCTGCTGCAGGCGAACGGCGGCACGCTGTTCCTCGACGAGATCGGCGACATGCCGTATCCGCTGCAGGTGCGGCTGCTGCGCGTGCTGCAGGAGCGCCTCGTGAATCCGCTCGGGTCGACGAGGACGATCGCCGTGGACATCGCGATCATCTGCGCGACCCACCGCGATTTGCGCGAGATGATCGCGCAGAACCGCTTTCGCGAGGATCTGTACTACCGGCTCAACGGCCTCGTGGTGCGCCTGCCGCCGTTGCGCGACCGCACGGATCTCGCGGTCGTCGTGCAGAAAATGCTGCAACGCGAGGCGTTCGCGGGCCCCGGCCGGCCGCCGTTGTCCGTCGCGCCGGACGTGATGGCGCTGTTCGTGCGCTGCACGTGGCCGGGCAATTTCCGCCAGCTCGGCAACCTGCTGCGCACGGCGGCGGCCATGGTCGACGACGACGGCGAAATCCGGCGCGAGCACCTGCCGGACGACTTCTTCGACGACCTGCGGCGCGCCGACGCGCAGGCCGTGCAGACCACGCCCGATGCGCTCGCCGCGGCGGGCGGCGGGGCCCGCATCGCGGACGCGTCGCTGCCCGCCGACGCGCGTCTCCAGGATGTCGCCGCGTCCGCGATCGCCGCCGCGCTCGCGCGTCATGGCGGCAACGTATCCGCCGCGGCGCGCGCGCTCGGCGTCTCGCGCAACACGATCTACCGGAAGATGCCGGCCGCCGACGCGGGGCGCCATCCATCCGACGGCGACTGACGCGCGGCCGTCGCACGGTGCGCGACCTGTCACAGCCGGTGTGTCAAGTTGCAACACCGGTGTTCAACGATTCAACACTTGTGACCACTCGCGGGCAGCGTGCCGCCGGGGCGGCGGCACGCATTCGCGGGAATCGTGTCGGCTATTCGTAAGGATTGCGTCCCGATGCCCGGATGACGGCCGTCGAGGGCCGCCGTGCCGCCGAAGTACGGCTTCGGCACGCTCCTTGCTGAACAGGAACCGACCGCTCGATTGCCGCGGTCGTTCGATCCATCCAGCAACGCTTCAATCATCAACTCGACAGGAGACACACCATGCAGTGGACGACACCGTCTTACACCGACCTGCGCTTCGGCTTCGAAATCACGATGTACATCGCCAACCGCTGATCGCCGTGCGCGCCGCCCGTTTCGCCGTGGTCGGCGCGGGCGGCCTCGGGAATTGACGCCCATGAAGATCAAGATACTCGGCTCGGGAGCCGGCGGCGGCCTGCCGCAATGGAACTGCAATTGCGCGAACTGCCGCCGTGCGCGCAACGGAAGCGGCCACGTGCTGTCGCGCACGCAATCGTCGATCGCGGTCAGCGACGACGGCGTCGACTGGGTCCTCGTCAACGCGTCGCCCGACATTCTTTCCCAGTTGCGCGCGGATCCGGACCTGCAACCGGCGCGCGCGATCCGCGACAGCGGCGTCGCCGCCGTCGTGCTGTGCGACGCGCAGATCGATCACGTGACGGGCCTGCTGATGCTGCGCGAGCGCTCGACGCCGCTGCCGCTCTACGCGAGCGCGCCGGTGCTCGACGACCTGTCGACCGGCTTGCCGCTCGTGCCGCTGCTCGGCCATTACTGCGGCGTCGCCGCGCACACGATCGTGCCCGGCGAGCCGTTTGCGGTGCCGGCGGCGGGCGGGATCCGTTTCACCGCGATCGCCGTCGACAGCAAGCCGCCGCCTTATTCGCCGCGGCGCGCGGCGGCCGCGCCCGGCGACAACATCGCGCTGTCGATCGAAGACGTCGCGAGCGGGCGGCGCGCGTTCTATGCGCCGGGGCTCGCGTCGGTCACCGACGACGTGCGCGCGGCAATGGACGGCGCCGATCTCGTGCTGGTGGACGGCACGTTCTGGACCGGGACCGAGATGATCGACCTCGGCCTGTCGGGCAAGCACGCGGCCGACATGGGGCATCTCGCGCAGTGCGCGGAAGGCGGGCGGCCCGGCATGATCGACTGGCTCGACCTGCTGCCCGCACGAACGCGCAAGGTGCTCACGCACATCAACAACACGAACCCGATTCTCGATCCGCATTCCGTCGAACACGCGCACCTGCGTGCGCATGGCATCGATGTCGCACACGACGGCATGCAATTCCAGGTCTGACGATGAACGCACCGATCCCAGCTACGGCGTTGCACGCGACGCCCTGGACCGCGACCGAATTCGAGGCGCGCCTGCGTGCGCTCGAATCGCGCTATCACATCCATCATCCGTTTAACCGGCGGCTCAACAGCGGCGCCTGTTCGCCCGCGCAGATCCGCGGCTGGGTCGCGAACCGCTTCTACTACCAGATCTGCATTCCGCTCAAGGATGCAGCGATCCTGTCGAACTGCGCCGATCGCGATACGCGGCGCCGCTGGATCCAGCGGCTGATCGACCACGACGGGCAGGGCGACAACGAGGGCGGCATCGAGGCGTGGGTGCGGCTCGGCGAGGCGTGCGGCCTCACGCGTGCCGAACTGTGGTCGCTCGAACACGTGCTGCCCGGCGTGCGTTTCGCGGTGGATGCGTATGTGAATTTCGCGCGGCGCGCGCCGTGGCAGGAAGCCGTGTGCTCGTCGCTGACCGAGATGTTCGCACCGCAGATCCATCTCGACCGGCTCGCGGGCTGGCCGTCGCATTACCCGTGGATCGAGCCGGCCGGGCTGCATTACTTCCGCAGCCGCGTGCCGCTCGCGCAGCGCGACGTCGAGCATGGGCTCGCGGTCACGTTGCAGCATTTCACGACACCGGACGCCCAGCAGCGCGCGCTCGGCATTCTGCAATTCAAGCTCGACATCCTGTGGTCGATGCTCGACGCCGTCGAAAAGGCCTACCCCCAATGAACGCGATCGAAGCCGCCAGCGGCGTGCCGCTGCGCCCCTGCCTCAGGGGCATGTACCGCCTGCAATGGGAGGCGGCCCAGGATGCGTACGTACTTCTCTATCCGGAGGGCATGGTCAAGCTCAATCCGAGTGCCGGCGAGATTCTCGCGCGCTGCGACGGCACGCGCGAACTGGACGACATCATCGGCGAACTCGAGCGCCTGTTCATGCAATCGGATCTCGCGACCGACGTCTACCGTTTTCTCGATCATGCGCGACTGCGCGGCTGGCTGGACTGACATGACGCCCGACACGCCCCGTCCGTCGGCGCCGCTGTGGCTGCTCGCGGAACTCACGTACCGCTGCCCGTTGCACTGCGCGTTCTGCTACAACCCGGTCGATTTCGCGACTCATGGCGCGGAACTCGATACCGACGCATGGCGCACGGTCATCAGTGATGCGCGCGCGCTCGGCGCCGCGCAAATCGGCTTCTCGGGCGGCGAGCCGCTGCAGCGCGGCGACCTCGAGACGCTCGTCGCGCATGCGCGCGGCCTTGGCTTCTATACGAACCTGATCACGTCGGGCATCGGGCTGAACGTCGCGCGCATCGAGCGGCTCAAGGCCGCCGGGCTCGACCACATCCAGTTGTCGCTGCAGGATTCGACGCGCGAGCTGAACGATTTCCTGACCAGCACGCGCACGTTCGAGCTGAAGCGCGACGTGGCGCGGCTGATCAAGGCGCACGGCTACCCGATGGTGCTCAACTGCGTGCTGCATCGCTACAACCTGCCGCACGTGGGGCAGATCATCGAGATGGCGCTCGATCTCGGCGCCGATTACCTGGAACTGGCGAACACGCAGTACTACGGCTGGGCGATGCTCAATCGCGACCAACTGATGCCGACCGTCGAGCAGGTGCGCGAGGCCGAGGAAACGGTCAACCGCTATCGCAAGCTGATCGGCGAGCGCTGCAAGATCCTGTTCGTCGTGCCCGACTATTTCGAGCGCCGCCCGAAGGCCTGCATGAACGGCTGGGGCTCGGTGTTCCTCGGCGTCGCACCGGACGGCACCGCGCTGCCGTGTCATGCCGCGCGGTCGCTGCCGGGGCTCGCGTTGCCGAACGTGCGCGACCGCGCGCTGCGGGAAATCTGGTACGACAGCGATGCGTTCAACGCGTTTCGCGGCGAAGACTGGATGAGAGCGCCGTGCCGCACGTGCGACGAGCGCCATGCGGATCACGGCGGTTGCCGGTGCCAGGCCCACCTGCTGGCCGGCGACCCGAAAGAGGCCGATCCGGTGTGCGCGAAGTCCGCGCATCACGACCGGATCGAACAGGCCGTGCAGTTCGCACGACGTCGTGCGCCGCGCGACGAACAGCCGCTGGTATTTCGCAGCAAGGAGAATTCGCTCGCGCAATGCGGCGCGGCGTGCGACGGCTGACGGGGTACGGCTGGGGACAGTGGCAGGGCGAGCGACACAGTGCGACGCGATGGATATCGGGACGATCGCTACGCAGTCCTCTTCATATCGTTGGCGACGCGCGATTTTCGCGTGCGAGGACGGCTGAACGCCGGACGGGGACCCGATGCGGCAGGCCGGGTGGTCGCCGCGCGTGTCGCGACCGGCAGCGGCTATCCGCGCCTCGATGCCGCGGCGCGCGACACGGGGCTGGCGAGCCGCTGCGCGACGCACGCGAAAAACGGTGCGCCGTCGCCGATGCGGGCGCGCGCACCGATCACGTTCAATCTCGACGAATGACCGGGCACGTCGGCGACATCACCCGTCGTCGGCCTTCGCCTGCAAATCCTTCAGCCCTTGAATCACGACCAGCAGCGCCCGGCCGTGCTCGTCCGAGCCATCCCACGCGTCGACGATCGCGTCGCGCAGCAGGTCGTTGTACCGGCGGCGCGATGGCTCCGTCTCGACACCATAGAAACTGCATAGCTTGTTGAATGGCGCGCTGCGGCGCAGCCGGCGCCCGTTCGACAGCCGAAGGCGCGACACGGTTGGCTGGCTGACCCCGGAAAGTCGCGCGATTTCGCTGGACGAGCGCGTATCTGCCATCAAGCGGCGCAACAGGTCTTGAACGGGAAAATCTTGGTCCGGGGCTTCCATGCGATGCATTATACCTATACAGTTACGGCTGTTGAATGGGCTTGCTGTCGACAGCGAGGCTGTATCCCGAGAAAGTTGATGACACTGAAACACCTCCCACCCACGTTCTGCTGGACCAAGATCGGTACCGAGTCCGGTGAGGAACTGCCGACCGTCGTGCTCCGCAAGGAATGGGAGCGCCGGCTCGGAGGCGGGCGCTTTCTGTGGGGCATCAACCAGCCGCTCGGCAACAGCGCGCAAGTCGCCGCGCATCGCACGGGCTCGCTGCTCGCGCTGTTTTCGCCGGTCGCGTCGCGCTCGCGCGCGGGCGAGCGCAAGGACGCGCTGCTGTGGAATGCGTGGGTCGACGCAAGCGGGCAGGTGCGGCCTTTGCCGCCGCACACGTTCATCGCCAGCCGTTCGACGTTGCCGTCGGGCCGGCGCCGCGAGCAGCACTACGCGCTCGTGTGCGCATCGTCCACCGCGCTGACGGTCGGCACGCAGTTGCGCGTGTTTCCCGACCACCTGCGCAGCGTGAGCACCGGCAGGCCGCTGGGCGCCGCGCAGGGAGCGGCCGTGGTCGACTGCATCGGGCGTGCGAAGGAGCAGACGGGCAAGAGCTATCCGCTCGCGCTGTCGGTGGAGCTCGAAGCACCGTATTTCGTGCGGCTCGCGCAGCCGTGCGTGCTGAAGGCGCGCGATCTCGCGGAAGTGAACAAGGCCACGCGCGCGGGCGATTTCGATCGCTTCGTCGAGCTGGTCGCGCGCTTGCGCGGCCGTTCGCCGACGGACGCCGTGCGCGGCGTCACGCGCGATCTGTTCGATGTGCCGCCGATCGAAACGGCGGCCGCGTATGTGGCGCCCACGCACGTCGCGCGCATGCGCAACCGGCCGGCGGTCGAGCATCCGCGCGATCTCACCGGCGATCTGTTCGACCTGTCGCCGGGTGAAGCTGCTGCGTTCGCCGGGCTCGCCCATCCGCGCATCGGGCGCGCGTGACGCCACGCGCGAAATCGTTCGCGCAAGAATTTGTTGCAATCTCTCCGTAGCGGATCGGCGAACGCGGAGCGACAATCGGCACGAAGCGCGCGGTGCCGCGGCCGATACGTCGCCACGCGACGGGGCGTGGTTCACGCCGCCGACATGCGTATCACGCACACTGAGCGTCGGCGTGCTTCACACTGCAATCCTGAGGGAGAAGTGTCGATGTCGACCCACATCTGTTCGCGGGAAGCGCGAGCCGCACAACGCTTCGTCGAAGCGACGCGCAACGTGGATCGGGCGTTTCGCGCGGTGCGCGGCGAAAGCGACGACGACGGCTCGTCGGCCGAATACGCACGCGCGATGTCGCGTCTCGATCGCGCGCTCGACGAGCTGGCGCGTGCACAGGAATTCTTCGATCGCATCGTCGGCGCGAGTGCCGCGCACGACAACTGACGGCTTCGTCGTTTCTCTGGTGTCGCGCGTCGAGCGGCGCGCATTCATCTTCTTGTCGGGCATTCATGCCCGGCATGCCGGTTCGTCATCCCGTTTCGATTTCCGGCGTCGGGCAGGCGTCGGCCGGATCGCCGCCGTAACGGAAGCTGCGCGTCAGCCCGCGCGTGTCATGCCCGGCGCGGCACGGGACGCGTAGCCGCGATGCTGGAACGAGGTCGCGAAAAACCGCATCTGATAGCGGATCGCATTCGCCCAGTAATCCCACGTATGGCCGCCCGGCCGCTCCGCATAGTCGTGCGGCACGCCGAGCGCGACGAGCCGTTCGTGCAGCGTGCGGTTCGAGCCGACGAAGGCATCGTCGCGGCCGCAATCGATCGTCAGGTCGAGATGCGCGCGCACGAACGCCCGCGCGCTTTCGACGATCACGTTGCGATTCCAGAACGACGGATGGCGATCGGGATCGCCGAACACGTGGGCGATCCCCGGCTCGTCCGTGCAGCAGCGCGGATCGACCGCGCCGCTGATGCTGCCGACCGCGCCGAACGTGTCGGGCCGGTCGAGCGCGATGCGCAGGGCGCCGAAGCCGCCCATGCTGAGCCCGGTGATCGCGCGCGCGTGCTGGGCCGCGATCGTGCGGAAATGCAGGTCGACATAGGACACGACTTCGTCGCCGACGAAGGTCTCGTAGCGGCTGCCCGAATCGAACGGGCTGTCGATGTACCAGCTTTCGTGTCCGCCGTCGGGCATCACGAGGATCACGCGATAGCGGTCGGCCAGCGCGGCGATGTGCGTGTTCGACGTCCAGTCGGTATGGTCGCCGCCCGAGCCGTGCAGCAGATAGACGACGGGGTAACGTTCGCCGTGGTTGTCGCGCGCGTAATCGTCGGGCAGCACGATGGTGGCCTTCAGCGTCTCGCTCATCGCGGCGCTCGGGATCGCGACGACCCGCGCATGGAAGGCGAAAGCAGGGCTCGTGACGGCGAGCAGCAGAAGGAGCCAGAAGGTACGTGCCAGGCGCATCGATCCTTGCATATGTCGACCCAGTCCGGCCGGAGGCCGGGAAAACCCTGTTCCGGCGACTCTAGCAACCGCGCCTTTCAACCATATTTCGGCGAATCCTACGGGTTGTCAGGCGGACGGCTTGCATACGATGCGCGCGATGGCGGCGCGCAACGCATCGGGCTGCTCGGCCGCGACCAGGTGCCCGCTGCCGGCGATCGTGTCGAAGCCGGCGCAGCGCGCGAGCGCGTGTTCGGGCACGTGCCAGCCCGCGCGCGAGCGTTCGCCGGCGATCAGCCAGACGGGGTGACGCTCGAACACCTGCGCGAGCGCCGGCAGATAGCCCGCGGCGCCGGTCGTCTCGATCACCGAGCGGCCCATCGCACGCAGCGTCGATGCCGGCTGATGCGCGAGCCAGCGGCGGGCGTCGTCGAGCTGGCGCGGCGACGGTGCGTCGATCGCGCCGCGCAGCCAGTCGAGCGGAGCCGCACGCAGGCCGTCGAGCATCGCATCGGCTTCGCCCGGCGTCATGCGGCCGACCGATGCCGACCAGAACGCATCGTCGAGCGTGAAATTGCCTTCGACGTTGACGATACGCCGCACCCGTTCGGGGTGCGCCTGCGCGAACAGCATCGCGATCGCGCCGCCGACCGAATGGCCGACGACATCGACCGGCTGCATGCCGAAGTACGTATCGACGGTTTGCCGCACGTGTTCGACCTGCGCGGCAAGCGAGATCGCGTCGGGCGGCGTGGCGCGATGCGAGCCGTAGCCGAGCAGGTCGGGGCAGAGATGCGGGCCGTTCCATCCGCGCACGTCGAACGTGCCGATGAAACCGTGAATGAAGACGACGGGGGTGGACGGGATCATGCGGCGTGCATCGAAGGAAGCGGCGGCAATTCGAGTTCGGCGAGCAGTTCGTCGAGTTCGAGCACGTGCGTGCGGTCGTGGTCGAGCAGCTCGCGCACGAGTTCGTCGAGCGACATGCGGCGGATGCCGTCGCGCAGCCCGCAGCGTGCGAGTTGCGACGGTTCCAGCACGGCCGCGGTGGCGCACAGCGCGGCGCGGCCGCGGCCGAACGCTGCGACGGCGAGATCGAGCGGCTGCGCGAGATAGTCGCGTTGCGCGGCGAGCGCGGTGCCGTCGACGGATTCGATCATGGGCAACTCGGCAGTACACACGGCGTCGATGCGCGCGGCGAACACCGCATCGAGATCGCGCAGGTGGCATGCGTGTTCGACGAGCGAGAAGCCGGTGCCGGCCGGGCGGCGCACGGCCAGCGCCGCCGGCACATGCGCCGCATAGGCGGCGAGCCGGGCGGGCATGCGAGCCAGCGCGGCGACGACGTCGGCGAACGGCAGCCGGTGCGGGTACGCGCTGAATACCGCGCCATAGCTGAACGGCGCACCGCCGAGCCGCCCGCGCGCCTGCACGACCTCATGGCCGTGGCGGCGCATGACGTCGGCGACCATCGCACCGCAGAACTGGCGGGCCGTCGTGTCGGCTTCGACTTCGGGGAACGTGCGCGCGATCTCGTCCTGGATCGCGCCGATCGCGGCGACGCCGACACGCGACAGCGCCGCGAACTCGAGATAGCGCTCGGGCCGATCGATCAACGCTTCGAGCTGGGCGCCGAGCGCGGTCGAGCGGAAACGGTCGAAACGGGAATGCATGACGAAGCCCTGCCCAGTAACGTGTCAAAACGATACGTTACTAGGCAGGGCTTCGTCAACCGTCACGTTTGACGCTTATGGCTTCTGCAGCCCGGGGGTGAATGCGGGGCTGAAATCCTCGGCCTCGAACAGCGGGCGGATCTCGATATCGGAGTCGCCGGGCATCGGGTTCGGGCAGCGCTTCACCCATTCGACGGCTTCCTCCATCGATTTCACCTGCCACAGCCAGTAGCCGGCGACGAGTTCCTTCGTTTCGGCGAACGGGCCGTCGATGACCGCGCGGCTTTTGCCCGAAAAATGCACGCGCTTGCCGTGGCTGCTCGGGCGCAACCCGTCGGCCGCGAGCAGGATGCCGGCTTTCATCAGTTCCTCGTTGAACCGGCCCATCGCGGCCAGCATGTCGGGGTCGGGCATTTGGCCGGATTCGGAATCGGCGGTGGCTTTGACGATGACCATGACGCGCATTGTCGTATCTCCTCGAACGTGAATAGGGCGCTTGCCGGCGGTGCGACGGCAAAACGATCGGTTACGACAATACGACGCGCGACGGCGACGCGAATCGACATCGCGGGCGAAAATTATTCTGGCGCGATCGAAGCGGTGGGGCGCGCTGCGCGGCCGCTGTCACGGAGCGCATCGGCAAAACTGGTATGCTGGCCCGCATCACGTGTACGTGGAGGGTGCCATGGCTGCCAAGGAAGTCTCGAAGAAGAAGTACCTGAAAATCCTGAACAAACGCCTGCGCGCGGAGCCGGCGGCCCCGGCCGGCGCGTCGTTCGTCTTTTTCCCGCTGGGTGCGAAGGCGAAGCATGCGACGGGCGTCGTGTCCGGCGACGCGCGCAGCAAGCGTGAACTGGCCGTGATGGCCGCGGTCCAGCGCAAGGCGGCCGAAGAATTCATCGTCGCCGACGCCTGACCGGCCCCGGCCGCACCGCTGCCGGATGACCGCCGCCGCGGCTCACGCGGCGGCGGCTTCGTAGTGAGCGATCGTGCCGGCGAGCACGTGCGGAACGTCGTGCGCGATCGCCGGGCCGTGCGTCGACGGGACGATGTCGAGATCGAGCGTCCGGATCCGGCGCAGCGCGCTCGTCGTGTGCGCGAGCCATCGATGCGATCCTCGAGCGGGAGTGAAAGCGGCGGCGCCGTCACGCGATCGTCGCGATATATCGAACCGGCGCGTCGATTCGGTCCAGCAGCGTCGCGCCGGATGCGAAGCGCGTCGATTCATGCAGCCCGCCGGGCGGTACCGAACGCTCGCCTCGCCCGAAACGGCTTGAAAACCGGCCGCGGCGATCAGGACGCCTCGTCCGCCGCCGCCACCGGATACCGGCCGCTGCCGCCCGTCTCGCCGCCTGCCGCCAGTTGCTCCAGCGCGAGCCCCTTCGTCTCGATCCCGAGCGTCCATACGGCGACGGCCGCCGCGACGAAGGACAGCGCACCGAGCGTGAACACGCCGCCCTGGCCGAACACCGGCAACACGACGCCGACCACGTAAGGCCCGATCAGCGAGCCGATCCGGCCGACCGCCGACGCGAAGCCCGAACCCGTCGCGCGTGCGCCGGTGCCGTACAGCTCGGGCGTGTACGTGTACAGCGCCGCCCACATTCCGAACAGGAAGAACTGCATCGCGAGGCCCGTGACGATCAGCAGCGTCGTGCTGCCGCCGTACAGCGCGCTCTGGCCGTACGCGTACGCCATCGCGCCGCCGCCGATCAGCGATGCGATGCAGGTCGGCTTGCGGCCCCAGCGTTCGACGAGCCACGCGGCGCACAGGAAGCCCGGCACGCCGCCGAGCGAAATCAGCACCGTGTAGAACACCGATTTCGTGACTTCGAAGCCGGCCTGCTGCAGCAGCGCGCCGAGCCACGACGTGAGGCCGTAGAAGCCGAGCAGCGCGAAGAACCACAGCAGCCAAACCATCACCGTGCGGCGGCGGTACACGCCGCTCCAGATCTCGCGCAATGCGCCGCGGCCACGGGCGGCGGCCGGCTCCGCAAGCCGCGACGGCGGCGGCAGCGTCGCGACGCCGGCCGAGCGCATCACCTTTGCCTCGATCGACTGCATCACCGTGTCGGCCTCCGCGTGCCGGCCCGCATGTTCGAGCCAGCGCGGCGATTCCGGCACGATACGGCGCACGACGAGCACGAACACGGCCGGAATCGCGAGCAGCGCGAACACGGTGCGCCAGCCGAATTGCGGCAGCACGAAATACGCGACGATGCCGGCCGTGATGAAGCCGAGCGGCCAGAAGCCGTCCATCAGCGCGATCAGGCGGCCGCGCTTCTCGGTCGGCACGAATTCCGACAGCAGCGTCTGCGCGACCGGAAACTCCATGCCCATCCCGATGCCGAGCAGCACGCGGTAGACGATCAGCGCGTCGACGCTCTGCGCGGTCGAGCACAGGTACGACGCGGCGCCCCACAGCACCATGCTCCACTGGAAAACGGGCCGGCGGCCGAAGCGGTCGGCGAGCAGGCCGGCGACGGCCGCGCCGAGCACCATCCCGAAGAAGCTCGCGCTCGCGACGAGGCCGGCGGCCGCGGTCGACAGGCCGAACTCCTTGCGGATCGAGCCGAGCACGAACGTCATCGTGCCGAGGTCGACCGAATCGAAGAAGAACGCGATCGCGATGATGAAGAAGATGCGCTTGTGATAGCCGGAGAACGGCAGGCGTTCGAGCCGGGCGGCGGCGGAGGCGGGAGCGGTGGCGGCGGGCATGGCGTCCTCTGAAATGAAAAAGGGGCCGCGCAGCGCATGCTCCAGGGCCCCGATGCTTCGTATTCAGTAGACGCGACCACAAACCGCCGCATCAGAGGAAAAGCGCCGCCTGCTTGCCCAAATGCGTCATCGGCGGGCGGCGCGTGTGACGCCGGCCGTCGTCAATTCTTCAGTTTGTAGCCGGTGCGGAACATCCACGCGACGATCGCGAGCAGGATCACGAGGAACAGCGTGGTTGCAGCGAGACTGATCCACACGTGCACGTCGGCGATCCCGTAGAACGACCAGCGGAAGCCGCTGATCAGGTAGACGATCGGATTGAACAGCGTGATCACGCGCCACGCGGGCGGCAGCATGTCGACCGAATAGAAGCTGCCGCCGAGGAACGTGAGCGGCGTGATGATCAGCAGCGGCACGAGCTGCAGTTTCTCGAAGCTGTCGGCCCAGATGCCGATCACGAAGCCGAACAGGCTGAAGGTGACGGCCGTCAGCACCAGGAACAGCACCATCCAGAACGGATGCAGGATGTGCAGCGGCACGAACAGGCCGGCCGTGGCGAGGATGATCACGCCGAGCAGGATCGACTTCGACGCGGCCGCGCCGACGTACGCGATCACGATTTCCCAGTACGACACGGGCGCGGACAGGATCTCGTAGATCGTCCCCGTGAAGCGCGGGAAGTAGATGCCGAACGACGCGTTCGAGATGCTCTGCGACAGCAGCGACAGCATCACGAGGCCCGGCACGATGAACGACCCGTAGCCGATGCCGTTCACGTCGCTGATGCGCGAGCCGATCGCCGAGCCGAACACGACGAAATACAGCGACGTCGAGATCACCGGCGCGATGATGCTCTGCATCAGCGTACGGCGCGTGCGGGCCATTTCTGCGCGATAGATCGCGCGGATTCCATGCCAGTTCATCAGTTGCTCCGAGAAACCCCGTCCTTCAGGACGGGGAGGAAAGGATTGCTATTGACAGACAGCTTCTTCCACGGATTAGGATCACCGACATGATCCTTGTCTACCGCTACCGCGTGAAGTCGCTCAACGGACTGCTTAACAAGCAGAGCCGCGCGGTGAACGACGTCTGGAATTTCTGCAACGACACGCAGAAGCTCGCGCTCGATCTGGTGCGGCGGTTCGATTACATCGCGGTCGGCAACGTGTCGGCCAAAAAACTCGCCAAAACCAGGATGGCGAAGAGCGTCTACGACGCATCCTGGTCGTCCTTCAGAAACAAGCTCCGCTACAAAGCGATCGCGCACGGAGTCACGTTCGAGGAAGTGGACGAAAGCGGTTCGACCCAGTCCTGTTCGTCGTGTGGGTCGAAAGACAGCACGACGCGGCCGAAAGGTATCGCGGGACTGCGAATAAGAGAGTGGGTTTGTGGTGGCTGTGGTGTCTTGCATGATCGAGATACCAACGCTGCTTTGAACATTCTCCGATGCGGACGTGCATCGCCAGGTGTGGGAATCCTCTCCCTTTAGGGAGCGGAGGACGTCAAGCGTCAGGCTCCTTGCACGCCGTTGCGGCGGTTGTCGATCAGGCTGACGAAAATGTCTTCCAGCGAGCTCTGCGTCGTGTGCAGGTCGCGAAAGCCGATGCCGGCCGAGCCGAGCGCATTGATGAGCTTCGCGATGCTCGCGTCGTCGCGCTGCGAATCGTACGTATAGACGAGCGCGGCGCCGTCCTCCGCGCGTTCGAGCCCGAACGGCGCGAGCGCGGGCGGCACGTCCGCGAGCGGCTGCTCGAGCTGCACGGTGAGCTGTTTCTTGCCGAGCTTGCGCATCAGTTCGCGCTTTTCCTCGACGAGCACGAGTTCGCCGCCGAGGATGATGCCGATCCGGTCGGCCATCTCTTCGGCCTCCTCGATGTAGTGCGTGGTCAGCAGGATCGTCACGCCGCTTTCGCGTAGCGAATCGACGAGCTTCCACATGTCGCGGCGCAGTTCGACGTCGACGCCGGCCGTCGGTTCGTCGAGGAACAGGATGCGCGGTTCGTGCGACAGCGCCTTCGCGATCATCACGCGGCGCTTCATGCCGCCCGACAGCGTCATCAGCTTGTTGTCGCGCTTGTCCCACAGCGACAGCGCCTTCAGCGTCTTCTCGATGTATGCGGGATCGGGCGCCTTGCCGAACAGGCCGCGGCTGAACGACACGGTGGCCCAGACGGTTTCGAACGCGTCGGTGGTCAGCTCCTGCGGCACGAGGCCGATCATTTCGCGGGCCGCGCGGTATTGATCGCGGATGTCGTGGCCGCCGACCGTCACGCGGCCTTCGGTCGGCGTGACGATGCCGCAGATCGAGCCGATCAGCGTCGTCTTGCCGGCGCCGTTCGGCCCGAGCAGCGCGAAGATCTCGCCGGGGCGGATGTCGAGGGTCACGTGCTTCAGCGCCTGGAAGCCGGACGCGTAAGTCTTGGAGAGGTCGGAGACGGAAAGGATCGGTTGCATGCTCACGGATGGCACGGCCGCCCGGCGCGACGGCGGGCGCCGCGCGTGCCCGGCGCCGCCGCCGCTGCGAAGCGGCCGGGACCGGGGACGGCATGGCGAACGGGCGTCATGTCGAACGGTATTGTGGTGCGGGATCGCGGGACCGCCATATTAGCAATCGGCAGATCGAAATGCATTTCGGTGGAAAGGCAGGGTCGTGCCGGTGCCGGATTTGCGTGAATGGCGGCGATATCGACTCATGATTCGGCGCTTTATTCGAGCGATGCGAACAATGTGGACGGTTTTCCGCGAACCGGCTGCGACCGCGCGCCCGCTCGGCGGGCTGGCCGACTGTGCTGCCTGCCGGCCCGCGCGCCGTACCGGGACGGCACGCGTGGCGCTCGCGATAATGCGTTCCTTTCACGGTGATACGGAGCGGGCGCATGTCCTTGATCGATTTCAAATCCGTGGCGGACGCACAGGCTGCTGCATGGAAATCCACGATCGTCGGCGAAGTCGGCCCGGCCCGGATCAAAGTGCTGCGCATGGATGCGCAGCCTTACGAAGCGGAAGTGCACGACTACGACGAGGGACTGCTGGTGCTCGACGGCACGCTGATGCTGGAGGTGGAGGCGGAAACGGTCGCGGTCGGGGCCGGGCAGATGTATCTCGCGCGCGCCGGCACGCGCCACGCGGTGCTGCCCGGCAGCCACGGCACACTCGCGATCATCGACGTCTGAGGTTGCGGCGCAGCATGCGCGCGGGCCGCCGAAGGCTGGCCGGCTTGGCTCGACGCGGATCGGCGGTTGCCGTTCAAACGCGTGTTCCAGGGGCCGGTATTTGTCTGAGCAAATAAAATGAAGGCCGTTTGAAAAACTGTCAAATACCGTGCACCGGCTAGGATCGCGCGGTTTCATTCGTTTGGAACTCTGCATCCATTTACTTGTGGGAAGCGTCCGATCATAGTCTCGACAAACGACGCATCACGATAACGAATCAAGCGTACGTATGGAGACCACACCATGAGACGCCTATCCGTGGGGCCAGCGGGACTGCCGCTTTCCGATATTTCGCTGAATGCAGGCGCGACGCAGCTCGCGCGGCTGCATCGTCACCTCGCCGTGTAGCGGCAAGCCACTTTCCGTTTCGATCGTTCCGACGGCGCCGTGCCGCATGACGGCGCTGCGGGAGCGCGCTCGTCTGCTGCATGTGCCCGACCGGCATCGCGGCCGCCTTGCGTGCATCGTCATGCGCCGCGCCGTTCGTGCGGCGGCGCGATACCAACCGGCGGGCCATGCAGCCCGGCCGGACGAGACTTGTCGTACCTGAAAAGGAGGGGTTGATGATTTGCATTCCTGAATGGCGGAAGGCGATCCTGTCGTGCGCGGTGCTGGCGCTGCCGTTCGTCGCCGGTTGCGGCGGCGGCGACGATCCGGGGCCGATCACCGTGCCGCAGTGCTCGGGCAGCGCATGCGGGCCGAGCGGCGCGGAAACGACGCCGCCCGTCGTGACGAAGCTGTGTCCCGACGCGCTCGATTACACGACGACATATACGGGCGGCGCCGGCAGCGGCGAGTACGTGAAGGTGAAATTCGATACGACGAAGCTCACCTATCAGATGCAGTTCGTCGAATCGTCGGTGCCGACCTCGGCAGGGCAGATCAACGACACGCGCGCGGGCCTGACGATCAGCGGCGCGTTCCATCATCCGACCAATCTCCCGACGGCCGAGCAGAATCGTTGCGCGTTCGTGCTCGACAGCGGTGCGACGAGCGACGGTGCGTATTCGGTGACGATCAATCGCGCCGATCCGCCGATGCTGTTCGTCGGCAACGGCGTGGTGGGCGGCGGAATTCCGGGCGCGACGATTGCGTTCCAGGGCATCGAACTCGTGCCGGGTCTCTTCCTCGGCTCGGTGCCGTCGCGCACGTTCGACTTCTATCCGTTCATCGGCTTTACCGACACCGAAACGGATTTCGCGAAGGTGGCCGGCGTGTACAACGAAGTCGGCATTCACCTGCAGCCGACCGGCACCACCTATCAGACCACCACGCCGCAGGGATGGCAGCCGGACGTCGTGAACTGGAACCAGACGCTCAATGCGGACGGCTCGTGCACGATCACGCCAGGCAGCGACTACTCGTGCCAGACGACCGGCTCGCCGTGGACCTTGCGCAAGAATGCGGACGGTACGCCCGACAACGTGTTCGTCAGCCATGCGCAGTCGGGGCAGGCTTATCCTTCGGCAGGCCAGGGACAGCCGCTCGTGATCCTCGTGCCAAGCCAGGCGCACGGCGTGATGATCGTCGGCAAGCTGAACGGCGCGCTGGTGCCGGTCGTGATCCGCGTCGGGTATGCGTATGCCGCGCCGGGCAATCCGCTGGGTTCGGTGGCCGATGCGGAGGTCGGCATCTCGATGCTCGCCCCTGCCAAAGCCGTGGCGCCCAACCTGCTGAAGGGCGGGTTCATCGGTGCGACGAGTGCATCCGCATGCGGTGTAGTGACCAACAACGGACCGTCGGGCAGCGCGGCAGGCACGGCGCCGAGCTTCAATCCGTTCGTTCCGCACCCGGACCTGCCGGGCACGTTCAACACGGCTTTCAATTACTTCACGCCTTCCGCCGGCAACTGCAGCGACGGCACCGCCGTGTCGACCATCGCGGCGAACTACACGTCGACGCTGTTCCAGGGCAATACCGCGGCGTTCATCGACCCCCAGACGTCGAGGGCGACCGCGCAGTTCGGGTTGGACTATACGCAGGCGTCGCCCGGCAAGATCGCCGTCACGGCCAACAGCGACTTCAACGCGAAGGGTGCGACCGGCAACGTGGCGATCTTCAGCAAGGGCGACACGGGCTGGCTCGTGACGGCCGGCAACGTCTACGCGATGGTCGTCAACAACAACAAGGTCAACCCGTTCTTCACGGTCGGCGCGTTCGTCCAGTAACCCTGCATTGAACACGTAACACCGGCGGCGCATGCGTCGCCGCCGGCGAATCGAATTTCAAGAGGATTCCTATGAATGTGAAACATTGGATGGCTGCGGCGTCGCTCGCGCCCGTGCTGGCCGCATGCGGCGGCGACGGCGACCCGCCGCCCGCGCCGGTGGTGCGGCTGTGCCCGCAGACGATCGACTACAACACGGTGTTTGTCGGCGGCTCCGGGTCGGGCGAGCTCGTGAAGGTGCAGCTCGACACGACGAAGATGACGTACCGGATGACCTACCTCGCGTCGCCGGTGCCGACCGCGACGGGCACCGTGCAACCGACCCGCGACACGGCGCCCGCCAATGTGGTCGACGGCACGCTGGCCGACGAAACGGGGCTGCCGACGGTGAAGCTGAACCAGTGCACGTTCCGGATGCAGAACGCAAGCCTCGACCCGAGCCGGCCCGCGCGGCTGTTCCTCGGCGAAGGCGTGCTGGGCGGCGCGATCCCCGGCGCGACGATCCAGTTCGACGGCGTGATCGGCGTCGGCAAGATCCCGAAGACGACGTTCCCGTACTACCCGTTCATCAGCTTCTCGTCGCTCGAAACCGACCTGACGAAGATCGCCGGCACGTACAACCAGCTCGGCTATCACCAGGTGCCGTCGCAGAACTTCCAGCCGGTGGCGCTCGACCAGAAGGTGACGATCAACGCGGACGGCAGCTATACGGAAACCGACAACTTCGGCAAGAAGAACGGCGGGCAGCCGCTTGCGTCGAGCGCGACCGTGAACCAGCCGTTCACGCTGCGCCCCGATGCACCGGCATTCCAGTCGCTCAACTACCAGCCGCAGATTCCGCCGACGCTCGCCGCACTGGATCCGGCGAAGGCCGGCAAGGGGATTCTGATCGTCGGCAAGCTGCGCAACCAGCTCGTGCCGATCTTCATCCGTACCGGCGCCGCGAACGCGGACCTCACGCAAGGCCCGCCGAGCGCGGACGACGAATCGGGCATCTCGTTCCTGAGCCCGCAGACGGCCATCGCGCAGGGCTCGCAGGACGGCGAGTACACGGGCGTCGACAGCGCGTTCAACTACCGCGCGACCGCACTCGTCGGCGCACAGGCCACGTTGCTCGATCCGTTCAACGCGTCGCAGGCCGCGCTCACGCGCGCGCTGAACCTCGACTACACGCAGAAGGTGCCGGGCGTCGTGACGACCGTGCATGCGGACGCGGCGTCGGGGCCGGCGACCGGCAAGTTCGTGTTCACAGGCGGCGTGTTCGGGTTCCTCGACATGGCCGATACGAGCAACCCGTACTTCACGGTCGGCGCGTTCGTGCAGTGACCGCGTGCGGATGGAGACACGGCGGCGCCGCGCGCGAATGCGCGGCGCCCGGACGGAACGAGGGGGAGACTTCATGAAGAAGCTGATTGTCGCGGGTGTCGTCGCAGGCGTATCGACGCTCGCATCGGCCCAGCAGGCGGGCGACAACGTCGCGACGCTGGGCTGGCTGCACATCATGCCGCAGGATTCGACCAACGGGCTGACGACGAATCTCGCGAACATGCCGATCAACGGACCGTTGCGGCTGCCCGGGTCGTTCACGTCGCCGGGCACGAGCCTGACGGTCAACAACGCCGATACGGTCGGCCTCACGCTCACGCACTTCTTCACCGACCACATCGCGGTGACGTCGGTGCTCGGCGTGCCGCCCGAGTTCACGCTCACCGGGCACGGCGTGATCAGGCCGCCTGGGCCGGCCGGTGCGCTCGGCAACGTCGACATGGACAAGTCGGCGAACCAGCCGGCCGTGAAGAACGCGCGGCAGTGGAGCCCGACGATCATTCTGCAGTACTACTTCAATTCGTCGACGGCGAAGTTCCGCCCGTTCGTCGGAATCGGCGTGGCCTACAGCTGGTTCAGCAACATCGAACTGAACGGCAACTTCGCGAAGGACATCAACGAGAACCTCGGCAGCGTGCTCGCCGCCGGCGCCGGCAAGCCGGGTGCGACGTCGGTGGAGGGCAAGGCGTCGTCGTCGTTCACGCCGGTCTACAACATCGGCGCGAGCTACGCGATCGACAAGCACTGGGGGCTCACGGCGACGCTGACGTACATGCCGCTGAAGACTTACTCGTCGCTCGTGATCAAGGCGGCCGACGGGTCGACGCTCGCGACCACGCGCACGAAGTTGAAGGCCGACCCGTTGATCACGTTCGTCGGGATTTCCTACAAGTTCTGAGCCGACCGGTGTGCATGACGCGTGCCGGCGGCTTCCTGCGACCGGCCGGCCGGCTCGTTCCGGCCGGAAGGTCGCGTTCCTGGCGGCGTGCCGCCATTTGTGAAGAGAGGGGGCAGTTCAAATGAGCATTCGCAAAATCGTATCGCTTGTTGCTGCAGTGGCTTTCACCGCGGTTTCGGCCGCGCCTGCTTTCGCCGTCACCGTTTCGCGTGCGGACGGTCAGCCGATGAATCCGAACGGCGAACCGTTCTCCGCTTCGGGCATCACGAACCTCAGCAAAGGGTCGATCTCCGCGGGCTGTACCGCGACCTTCAACGGCACGATCACGTCGACCGGCATCGTCAACATCACGTCGACGACGTTCACGGGCGGCGCGACGTGCTCGCTGATCAGCGGCAGCGCGAGCAGTACGTCGCCGTGGACTGGCCAGGCCGACAGCACGACGCAACTGTCGATCAACAACGTGAAGGTGAACGTCACGCTGCTCGGCACCTGCGGGCCGAGCAAGGTCGTGACGGCGTGGAGCGATGCGAACTCGTCGCTGACGTTCAACAACGCCGCGCTGACGCCGGACTGTACGGTGGGCGGTACCGTCCTGACGTCGCCGAAGTTCCACGTGCAGTAAGCGTCGCGTAATCGAAGCGGGAACCCGCCGCGCACGAGGGCCGTGCATGCGGTATGGGCGGCGGGTTTTCGCGGCTTTGACGGGTTCGTGCCGTCGCGCGTATCGGCGCGGCGGCCGGCCGACCGCCCGTGTCGCGATCCGACGCGGGTGGAGCGACAGAGCCGGCGTGGCATGCTGCGCCTCCAGATCCCATTGAAACAAGACCAAGCCAATTGGCCAGAACCATCCCGGACGACCCATGCTTACCGATCCAGCAAAGTATGGCGATGCCCGCGGCGCGACGCCCGACCGGCTGCGCACGGCCGCGTGGTTGCAGTACCTGATCGACCATCTCGACGCGGCGGTTTGCGCGGCGACCGCGAGCGATGCCGGCGACAGGACCGTCGTCGCGTCGCCCACGATACGTGTGGGGACTGGCGCGAGCCTGTCCCGGGAAGCCACTGCCGTTCTCCACCGGCTGGTGCCGTGGGTCGCAACGGACGGCGGCGGATGTGCATGCGACCCGGCCGATCCGCTCGGCCCATGCTCGCATGTGCCGTCCGCGCCGCAGCTCGCCGAAGCCGAACATTGCTGCCCCGGCTCGCGCGCCGTATTCGACACCGCGCACGGAGTAATCGAGGCGTGCGCATTCGACGATCCCGACGTGGGCTGGGCCGCGCTCGAACGGATTGCAGATGGCGTCGAATGCGGCGGCGACCCGGGCGCACGCATCGCGAACGAACATGACGGGCAGCGCGAGACGCCGCCTGCGAAGAATCTGAGAGCCACACTGACCGCCGTCACGGCAACGCGCACGGCAACGCCGGCCCGTCCCGGCGCCGTCATCGACGCGATCGTGCTGCGCGTCTGCGGGCCGCGCGACGATGCAGCGCGCGTCGACGAGATGGCCGCGCTCGCGATGTTCTGCGCGGACCTTGCGGCCGGCAAGGAGATTTCCTTCGCCGCGTACGGCGGTCAGCACAATCTGGTGGCACGGGCGATTCGCGAACGACGCACCGATCTCGCGTCGGTGGACGGCTTGCTCGCGGCGGTGTCCGTATGCCGGCTCGACCGGCTCGTCGGCGCGGGCAGTTTCTGGGCGTATTACCTGCTCGCGGGCATCGTGATCGCGGCGCCGGGCTTGGTGCGCGAGTTCGCGCGGCGTTTTCATGGAGACGCGTGGCAAGCTTGGCTCGACGAAGCGCTCGCGTGGCCGGCGGTCGACCGCTTCGGGATGAAGGAGGATGTCGCGTTCGATCGGCTACGCGGCGCGATGAGCCTGACGTCGCGATCGAATCCGATCGTGCGCGCGAAACGCGTGCGGTCCGTTACGCGGGTACGGTTTTCCGGAGACTGAATGAATATGGCAGCACACCCCATCCCTTCCGTCGATGCGGCGATCGTGCCGCTCGACCGCCTTCACTTCGTGGATCTCGAAACCGGCGCTTGCGGATTCGACAACTGGCTGCAGTCAGTCAGCGGCGGATATGTCACCTGTCGGGCCCCGGTATCGGCTTGGACGACGAAGTGCGGTTCCTGCCGACGCTCCCGCCGGTCGACAAGGCGACGATCGCGAGTGTGTGGCCGCGATTCGGTGAATGGCGCGTGCGCGCCGACACGGTGACGAACGCAAGTTCGATCGACGGCGTCTCAGCGTTCCGGCTCATTTGCCGGCGTGCCGCTATCGAGTTCGAACTTCCTGCGATCCTTGCCGCGAATCCAGTGAGGTTCTCTTCCACGCCCGCTCCACGTTGCTCCGCTGACCGGATCGAAGTAGCGCGGACGGGCCTTGCGCTTCCGGATGTCCGGGAACAGTTCGTCCAGGGTGAATTGAAATTCCACGACCGCCTTCAGAATCTCCGCCAACACTTTCTTTCGACAGGAAAATTTATTCTCATTGACCTTTTCCTCTGGCGCGGATTTTCTCGCCGGGCAATCTGAAGGCTCGTTCATCTTGGTCTCGTGTGGCGAATTGATATTGTAATTGGGTATGGAGTAATGTCATGGCCGGATCGGAAATTGCCGAGCCGAATTCGACTATTTCTCGATTCGTCGTAATGGCAGGTTTCGATATTTCAATGATTGTCGAAAGTGTGATTCCATAAATTCAAGTATGTAATTTGTGGTGAATTTTTATGAACTGGCGAACTTCCCGGGGGCGTATGAAATTGTATCGACGGCGGGCTGGGGGGTGATTCTTTAAATAAATATCTTTACATGATTTGCAGTTGTCGTTTTATTTAATTGATTTATTTTCCAATCCTGAGTGTCGTGGATTTTCACGATATTGGTGCATAGATGAGTTGGGCGATGACCGCGCCTGAAGGCGATGTATCGCGGGCGCGGGCGGAACGAGGGGAGCCGAGCTGATCGCCACGCGGTGTATCGACGCGATGTCGACCGAATAACACGCGTAAACCGGGAGCGTCGCGTGCGAGTCGGCGTGCAGGAGCGGCTCGTCTGGCGGCCGGTTACAGACTACGGAAGACGAATGCGGATGGCGCGACAAGGGATGTCTGCAAGGCGTCGGTCGGGGCAGGCCGCGCTCGCGCGAACAGGGGACGCGACGCAAGGGTTCGCGATCGGCGTGACGGCGGCATACTGTGCGTCGGTCCGTTTCCGCCTCCTTCATGCAATGACGCCCCGAGCGACAGTCGCAACTGCGACGCCCGGGGCGCTGCGACTTACCACTTACCACTGATAGGAGACGCCTCCACCGTAAGTACTGCCATTGCTGCTGATCCCGACACCGAGCTTTGCCTTCAGGTTGTCGCTGAAGCGGACCGACACGCCGATTGCCGACGCCGAGTACCCTTGGTAGCTGCCGCCACCGATCCCGACCGCGATCGTTTTGCCCGGGTCGACTTCCGGAATCATCGTCAACGCGGTTGCCGCGGCGACGCCTGAGTACGCACGACGGGCCACCTCGTTGACGTTGGATTGGACGCCCCACAGTTGATTCATGTTCGCGGCGTCCGTGCCGTCGATACCAGGCGCCACGTTCGTCAGCCGACGTTCATTGCCCGGGGATCCGAAAGAAACGGTGTTCGGCGCGGAGGCCACCGAGCCCGTGCCGATCGCAACGGAGTTCGGGGCGCTTGCCATGCTGCCCTGGCCTACCGCGGTCGTATTGGCTCCCGAAGCCGTCGATCCTTGGCCCAATGCCGTCGAATTGTCGCCCGTTGCGGCTGCAGCTTGGCCGTCGGCCTTCGAGTTTTTCCCCGAAGCGATTGCCCCTTGACCCACGGCGGTCGAGTTTTGTCCCGACGCCATGGCGTCTTTGCCCACTGCGGTCGAATTCGCGCCCGACGCGGTCGCACTATGGCCGATCGCCGTCGAATTCGCGGATGCCGACGATCCTGAACCGATTGCGGTGCTGCCATCCGTCGTCTGCGTTTTGATCGAGATCAGCGGCGCGACCGCGGTCGAAAGAGACGACAGGCTGGCGTTGGTCGTCGAAAGGCCGGTCGACAGCGATGCGACGTTGCTGGTTGTCGAACTCAGTCCTGTCGACAACGACGTAATGCTGCTGCTCGTCGAACTGAGCCCGGTCGACAGCGAACTGATCGCAGTCGAGGTCGACGTGGACAGCGACGCCACGTTGCTGTTGGTCGAACTCAGGCCGGCGGACAGCGCGTCGACTGCCAGGTTCGTCGCGTTGAGCTGGCTGCCGTTGATCGCGTCCGTGCTGGTAGCGTTGACCTGACCGGCGGCGACGTTCGTGATCTGGCGCTCATGACCCGGTGAACCGACGCTGAGCACCCCGATCGGTTTGGTGCCGTAGACCGGATATGTGATGCCGCCGACCGTGACGGTCGACACGCCGACCGCGTTGCCCGTGACCGAGCCCGCGCCGAGCGCGATCGAGTTGGCGACGTTCGCGGTGGCGTTCGAGCCGAGGGCGAGCGCGTTGGCCGCGCTGGCCGTGGACTGGTTGCCCAGCGCAATCGTGTTGTCTGCGGTGGCCTGGTTCGACGTGCCGAGGGCGAGTGCGCTCGTGCCGGTTGCAGTGTTCGCGTTGCCGAGCGCCACTGCGCCGTTGCCGGTCGCCGTGTCGTTCGCGCCCATCGCTACCGCGCCGTCGCCGCTCGCCGTGTTGCCGGAGCCGACCGAGACTGCCTTGCCGCTCGTTGCCGAGGCATTCTGGCCGATGGCGACCGCGCCGTCCGCAGAAGCGTTGGCGCTGTCGCCGACGGCGACGCTGCTGACACCCGTTGCGGAGGCGCCGACGCCCGCGGCGAGCGCGTTGGGTGCCGTTGCGCCCTTGTTATCGTAGTTGCCCTGCTGCGTGCCGTTGTCGTTGACGCTGTAGTAGTGCGTCTTCGCGGCATCGATCGCGGCCGACGTCGACGTCGACATCGATGTCAGCAAGCTGTTGGTGGAGCTCAGGCCGGTGGATAGCGACGAGACGTTGCTGTTGGTGGAGCTCAGGCTGGTGGACAGCGACGAGACATTGCTGTTGGTGGAACTCAGGCCGGTGGACAGCGACGAAACATTGCTGTTGGTGGAGCTCAGGCCGGTGGACAGCGACGAAACATTGCTGTTGGTCGAGCTCAGACCGGTCGACAGCGACGAGACATTGCTGTTGATGGAACTCAGGCCGGTGGACAACGACGAGACGTTGCTGTTGGTGGAGCTCAGGCCCGTCGACAGCGATGAAACATTGCTGTTCGTCGAGCTCAAACCGGTGGACAGCGACGAGACGTTGCTGTTCGTGGAGCTCAGTCCGGAGGACAGCGACGAAACATTGCTGTTGGTTGAGCTCAGACCGGAGGATAGCGACGAGACATTGCTGTTGGTGGAGCTCAAACCGGTGGACAGCGACGAGACATTGCTGTCGGTGGAACTCAGGCCGGTCGACAACGACGAAACATTGCTGTTGGTGGAGCTCAGGCCGGTCGACAACGACGAGACGTTGCTGTTGGCCGAGCTCAGGCCGGTCGACAGCGACGAGACGTTGCTGTTCGTGGAGCTCAGTCCGGAGGACAGCGACGAAACATTGCTGTTGGTCGAGCTCAGTCCGGAGGATAGCGACGAGACATTGCTGTTGGTGGAGCTCAAACCGGTGGACAGCGACGAGACGTTGTTGTTAGTGGAGCTCAGACCGGAGGACAGCGACGAGACATTGCTGTTGGTGGAGCTCAGGCCGGTCGACAACGACGAGACGTTGCTGTTGGTGGAGCTCAGGCCGGACGACAACGACGAAACATTGCTGTTGGTGGAGCTCAGGCCAGTCGACAGCGATGAAACATTGCTGTTCGTCGAGCTCAAACCGGTGGACAGCGACGAGACATTGCTGTCGGTGGAACT
>NZ_LPMU01000038.1:0-1023 GCF_001534535.1 Burkholderia sp. MSMB1459WGS | reverse complement strand
CACATCCACCCGTTCTCGGACATGGGCGCGCTCAATCGCGCGGGCAGCCGCGTGATCGTGAAGGCCGACGGCGTCTACCTGTGGGACTCGGACGGCAACAAGGTGATCGACGGGATGGCCGGCCTCTGGTGCGTGAACGTCGGCTACGGCCGCAAGGAACTCGCCGACGCCGCCTATCGCCAGATCCAGGAACTGCCGTTCTACAACACGTTCTTCAAGACCACGCATCCGCCGGTGATCGAGCTCTCCGCGATGCTCGCCGAAGTCACGCCGGCCGGCTTCAACCATTTCTTCTATTGCAACAGCGGCTCGGAAGGCAACGACACGGTGCTGCGCGTCGTGCATCAATACTGGCGCGTGCAAGGCAAGCCGCAGAAGAAATACGTGATCTCGCGCAAGAACGGCTACCACGGCTCGACGATCGCGGGCGGCACGCTCGGTGGGATGGGCTACATGCACGAGCAGATGCCGTCGAAGGTCGAGCACATCGTGCACATCGACCAGCCGTATTTCTTCGGCGAAGCGCAACCGGGCGAAACGCCCGAAGCATTCGGCCTCGCGCGTGCGCAGCAGCTCGAAGCGAAGATCCTCGAACTCGGCGCGGAGAACGTCGCGGCGTTCATCGGCGAGCCGTTCCAGGGCGCGGGCGGCGTGATCTTCCCGCCGTCGACGTACTGGCCGGAAATCCAGCGGATCTGCCGCAAGTACGACGTGCTGCTGGTCGCCGACGAAGTGATCGGCGGGTTCGGCCGCACCGGCGAATGGTTCGCGCACCAGCACTTCGGCTTCGAGCCGGACCTGATCACGATGGCGAAGGGCCTCACGTCGGGCTACGTGCCGATGGGAGCGGTGGGCATCCACGAGCGCATCGCGCGCCCGATCATCGACAACGGCGAATTCAATCACGGCCTCACGTACTCGGGCCATCCGGTGGCGGCGGCCGTCGCGGTCGCGAACCTGAAGCTGCTGCGCGACGAAGGCATCGTCGAGCGCGTGAAGACCGACATCGGACCGTATTTCCAG